>CAZKOQ010000017.1:0-20124 GCA_964554425.1 uncultured Pirellulales bacterium
CCGAAGGATTCTAACTATATGGCAACTCGGAGTCAACTTGTTTCTATGCGAAAAGTAATTTTTCTTGCCTCTAAAAGCATTTACGTTCACCCTGCAATCTATTAAAATAATAGATTTGTGTTGATACCGGTTTTTCCATAGAAGTATCACCGAGATAGTTGCCAAGAATATGGCTACAAAAGCAGAAAAAGTAATTCGCATAACGGGGGCGGCCGAGCACAACCTCAAGAATATCAACCTCAGCATTCCGCGAGACAAACTCATTGTAATCACCGGCATAAGCGGCTCAGGCAAAAGCTCGCTTGCCTTCGATACCATTTACGCCGAGGGCCGGAGAAAGTATGTCGAGTCGCTCAGCGCCTACGCCCGCCAGTTCCTCGAACAGATGCAAAAGCCGGCGGTTTCTGAAATTACGGGTCTGCCCCCCACTATTGCCATCGAGCAGCGAAGCGCCAGCAGCAATCCTCGCTCGACGGTCGCCACCACCACCGAAATCTACGATTATTTCCGACTGCTCTTCGCCCGTGCCGGTCAGCCGCACTGCTGGGTGTGCGGCAAAAAGATTACAAGCCAGCACTCTTCGCAAATCGTAGAGTCGATTCTTGGCCGGCCCACCGGCACCAAAATCCAGATTTGTGCGCCGCTGGTCCGCGGCAAAAAAGGTGAGCACAGAGACATTATTGCCAATATACAACGCGAGGGATTTGTCCGCGTCCGAGTTGACGGCGCTGTTTACGATGTCCGCAATATCCCACCCTTAGATAAAAACAAAAAGCACCACATCGCAGCGATAGTCGATAGATTGATAATCAATGATGCGGTGCGTGTGCGCCTTGCAGATTCGGTCGAGACCGCGCTTAAGTTAGCCGATGGCATACTTCTTGTATTCTTGCAGGAAAATAATCCTAACGCAGCGACCGTCACAGACGGCAAATGGACGCAGGTAATTTATAGTGAGAAGTTCGCCTGTCCGGAGCATCCGCGGGCATCGCTGGAGGAGCTGTCGCCCCGGCTATTTAGCTTCAATAGTCCCTACGGCGCCTGCCCGAGCTGCGACGGCCTGGGGACTATCCTGGAGTTCGACCCCGATTTGATTGTGCCGGATAAAAGTATTTCCCTCGAAAACGGCGCTATCGACGCCTGGCGCAAGGGCGGCAAAAGAATGAACATCTTCTATAATCGGCTCATTAAAAGTTTTTGCAGAAATGTCGGCACCAGTAAATCAATACCGTTTGAGCAGATACCCAAAGAGTATGCAAGGATTCTGATGTTCGGCACAACGCCGGATGATGAACAGAATTACGGCTTCTGGTTTGAGGGCGTCATACCGAATCTTACCCGCAGATGGGAGAACACCACCAGCGAATATGTCAAGACCAGATTGCACGGCTACCTCTCGGAGCAGCCCTGTCGCTCCTGCCAGGGCACACGGCTTCGGCCAGAAGCCATCGCTGTCACGGTCGGCGGAAAAAATATCTTCGAGCTTACTTCATTTGATATAGAAAAGGCGATGGAGTTTTTCAACAATTTGCGGCTGGATGAAGAAAAGTCGCTGATTGCCGCCCAGGTCCTAAAAGAGATAAAGGCCCGTCTCCAGTTTATGGTCGATGTAGGACTTGGGTATCTGACCCTGAACCGAATGAGCAGCACACTTGCCGGAGGTGAAGCACAGCGAATCCGCCTCGCCACGCAGGTCGGCAGCGGGCTGGTCGGCGTCTGTTATGTGCTCGATGAACCAACCATTGGTCTGCACAAACGAGATAACCGCCGCCTGCTCGGCATCCTGCGCCACCTCAGCCGGCTCGGAAACACCGTCATAGTGGTCGAACACGATGAGGACATCATAAAAAGCGCAGACCACGTCATTGATATTGGCCCGGGCGCAGGCGCACAGGGCGGCGAAGTCGTCGTTCAGGGGACACTTACCGACATAATCAAGTGCGAAAAATCAATAACCGGCGATTACCTGGGCGGCAGAAAAAAGATCGCCCTGCCATTGCGGAGAAGAACTTATAACTTGCGAAGGTGCATCGAAGTAAAAGCAGCCGCAGAAAACAACCTCAAAAACATCGACATAAAATTCCCTCTCGGCGTATTTACCTGTGTAACAGGCGTCTCTGGCTCCGGCAAGAGCACCCTCGTCAATCAAATTCTCCTGAAGGCACTGAAACGTCGGCTGTATAGCTCCCGCGAAAAACCGGGCAAACATAAAACCATTTTCGGCGCATCACAGATTGACAAGGTCATAGAAATAGACCAGTCGCCCATCGGCAAGACACCGCGAAGCAATCCCGCAACATACACCGGCGTCTTTGACCTGATACGCAAGCTTTTTTCAATGACCCGAGAGGCAAAAATCCGCGGATATAAGCCAGGCCGATTTAGCTTCAACGTCAGGGGCGGCCGCTGCGAATACTGCAGAGGGGAGGGCACAAAAAAAATTGAGATGCACTTTTTGCCCGATGTTTATGTTACCTGCCAGAGCTGCAAAGGCAGGCGGTATAATCCGGAGACATTGCAGGTTACTTACAAAGGCAAAAATATCGCCGATGTGCTCGATATGAGAATTGACGAATCCCTCAAATTCTTTGCGAATTTCCCTGTGATTCTTCGGATTCTGCAGACGCTCAACAACGTCGGCCTGAGCTATATTCAGCTGGGACAATCCTCGACCACGCTCTCCGGCGGCGAGGCCCAGCGGGTAAAGCTGTCAGCCGAGCTTGGCAAAGCCGCGACCGGCCACACCTTGTATCTCCTCGATGAGCCGACCACAGGACTGCATTTCGCCGACATCCATAATCTCCTGAACGTCCTCCAGCGGCTCTGTGATATGGGTAATACAGTCGTGGTAATCGAACATAATCTTGATGTAATCAAAATGGCAGATTATATAATAGACCTCGGTCCTGAAGGCGGCGACGCCGGCGGCAGGGTCGTCGCCTCAGGTTCGCCCGAAGAAATTATCAAAAATAATAATAGCTATACCGCCGCTTTTCTAAAAACCAAACTACAGGCAGAAAAATAGCAAGGAAGCAGAAAATTCAAAACTCAAAACTTAAAATACCAAACTCAAAGTGGCAGTTCCGGCTAAGGGGCCTCGAAGATTTAAGGCAATTGGCCGGCCAACTTGGAATAAATATCGACGCGATAGAGGATGTCTCAATTCTCGCCAAGCCCGTGGAGCTTTCCCCGCCTTACAAAATGGTCATCCCCAATTCGCTTGCGGTCCATCCTATGGAGGGCTGCGACGGCGATTCACACGGAAGACCCGGCAAGCTTACCATCAGGCGCTATGAAAGATTTGCCGCCGGCGGAGCAGGCCTTATATGGGCCGAGGCGACAGCGGTCGTCCCTGAAGGCAGGGCCAATCCAAGGCAGCTGTGGCTCAATGAAGACAGCAAAGACGCCTTCGCTGCACTTATCAAACAGGCGAGACAAAAGGCAAAAGAAAGTTGCGGGTGGCACGGGCTTCCAGCCCGTGAAGACACGGCCAGGATGGCCGTGCCACAAATCAGGCCAATTATCGTGGCGCAACTGACGCACTCAGGCAGATACAGTAAGCCCACCAGCACCGCCCAGCCGATTATCGCTCAGCGAGACCCCTATCGTGACCCATTGGCCCCACAGCTAATACCCGACCCCAATGCAAAAAGCAAGATACCTACTGATTTGCCTATCGTAACCGATGATTATCTTGACCGGCTGCAGGATTACTACGTCAAGGCAGCAAAAAGCGCCTTTGAAGTCGGCTTTGATGCTGTCGATATAAAATCCTGCCACGGTTACCTGATTAACGAGCTTTTCGCCTGCCGCTCCAGACCCGGAAAATACGGCGGCTCATTTGAGAACCGCACCCGATTTTTCCTCGAGGTCATCGACAAAATCCGCAAAGAGCTTGGCGAAGACAAACCGATAGTAACACGCCTTGGCATTTATGACGCGATACCATATCCTTACGGCTGGGCAGTCGATAAAAATGATTACACAAAACCCGACCTGACAGAGCCAAAGAAACTAATCGCACTCCTGCAGCAGCTCGGCGTCAAACTGATTAACATCACTGCGGCAAATCCCTATTACAACCCACACATAGGCAGGCCCTTTAATGAACCGATAGTCGGCGGCTACCCGGAGCCGGAACATCCGCTCGCGGGCGTAGCCCGCTTAGTAAATCTTGTGGGCGAAATCCAGAAACAATTCCCAGACATCGCAATCGTCGGCACCGGATATAGCTGGCTAAGAAATCTCTTTCCAAACGTCGCCGCAGCGAACAAGGCCAACCGGCTGGTAACATTGGCAGGAGTAGGGAGAATGGCCTTTGCATATCCGGATTTTGCTAAGGACATTATCACAAAAGGCCGGCTCGACCCACAAAAGGCTTGTGTATCCTGCAGCGCCTGCACCCAGATTATGCGAGATGGCGGGATGACCGGCTGCGTCGTGCGTGACAACAAAGTCTATGGCCCAATCTTCAAACGCGGCAGAATGAGCGACAGAGACAACCTTCTTCGGCTGGCGTCTATCTGTCGCAATTGCCAGGAGGCCGCCTGCCGGCTGGCCTGTCCCGCCGGCGTCGATATCCCGAAGTTCATAAGCTCATTTCTCGATGGAAACGACCGTGCTGCCTACGAAGTATTAAGAGAGCAAAACATATTCCCAGAGGTTTGCGCCTGGCTGTGCCCCGTCGAGCAGCAATGCGAGGGCAACTGTCTGCAAGGATTTATCGGCGATGGCCCCCTGCCGATTGCCGACATCCAGAGACACCTTGCGCATCAAGCCAACAAAAATGGCTGGTCCAAGCTGAGAATCCCCGAAAAGGCAAGCGGCAAGAGCGTAGCGATAATCGGCGCGGGGCCTGCGGGACTTGCCTGCGCAGCCACACTGCTTGAGGCCGGCCACACGGTAACAATCTTCGACAAAAACAGCGAATTCGGCGGTATCATAGAGGCAGTAATCCCGCCCGATAGGCAAAGCGACTCGCTAAAAAATGAAATCGCAGCCATATTCTCAAATGTGCCGAAAGACAGAATGATTCTGCAGCTCGGCAAAGAATTGAACGCAAATTTTAATCTGGATGCCATTATAGAGGACCAGTTCCACGCCGTTTTTATTGGTATGGGTCTGCCGGAGTCGGTCAGCACCGAGAGCAAAAAAGACCAAATCGAAGGAGTATGGAATGTGATGGACTTCCTCTTGGCCGCCAAACAGTCCGGCAAACCGGACCTTAAAGATAAGTCCGTGGCCGTGATAGGCGGCGGCAATACAGCGATGGATGCGGCTGTTACCGCAAAACAACTTGGAGCAAAAGATGTCTATATCATATATCGCCGCTCCTTTGCCCAGATGCCTTGCTGGCAGGCCGAGCGCGAGCGAGCGATAAACGAAGGCGTGCACTTCTTGATACTGACCGATGTGCTCAAGTTCAACTCGCACGACGGCAAATTAACATCCATCACAGCGTGCCCGACCAGACTGGGTGAGCCCGACAAGACAGGCCGGCGAAAACCAGAGCTGATAAAGTCCAGCGGCTACGAACTCCCGATGGATGTCGTAGTGGAGGCGATTGGCCAGAAGGTGCCGGATAATATCCACGAAATCCTGCCGGGCGTTGAATTCAAAGACGGGCTTATTAAAACAAAGCCGAACTCGCTGGCAACCTCCAGGCCGGGTGTCTTTGCCGGCGGCGACCTTGTTAGAGGGCCGTCAACGGTCGTCACAGCCGTCGCTGACGGAATGGCAGCAGCAAAAGAAATTGATAGATACCTGAACAAATAGGGTAATGAATCACAAACAGCGTATAGGGTATAGCGTTGAGCGGATAGTTAAGGAAACCGCAAACCAAAAACGTAAAACTCAAAACTGTGGACTGGAGGATTAAATGATGGTTGACCGGCCCGTAGCAATCGTTACCGGCGCAAGCCGCGGTATCGGCAAGGCAATTGCGATTGAGCTGGCAAGATTGAGTTTTGACCTGGTCATCAATCGTGCCCGGAAGGCGGCAACAGACACTCAACAAGAAGTTGAGGCGCTCGGCTCGCGCTGCGAATTTGTCTCTGGTGACATAAGCAAAGCAACTGACCGAAAAAAAATTGTCGATACGGCTAAAAATAAATTCGGCAGAACCGACCTTCTGGTAAATAATGCCGGCGTCGCGCCTCTAAAACGAATGGACATTCTCGAAGCAACCGAGGAAAGCTTTGACAGAGTCCTTGAGATAAACTTAAAAGGCCCCTATTTTTTGACCCAGCTTGTCGCCAACTGGATGATTGAGCAAAAAAAGCAGAACCCTGCGCGTGCCTTCCGTATAGTGAACATCGGCTCAATCTCTTCATATACCAGCTCGCCCTCCCGCGGCGAATACTGCATAAGTAAGGCCGGCGTCTCGATGATGACAAAGCTTTATGCCGACCGGCTCGCCGAATATAATATCGGCGTTTTTGAAATCAGCCCTGGCATTATCGAGACCGATATGACCAGCGCCGTCAAAGATAAATACGACAAGTTGATAGCAGAAGGACTTACGCCTATTAAACGCTGGGGCAGGCCCGAGGATGTCGCAAAGGCGGTTGCAGCCATTGCCGAAGGCCGGCTCGACTTCTCAACCGGAACGCTTATAAATGTCGATGGCGGCTTCCACCTGAGAAGACTGTAAGGGGCGCAAATGGATATCAAAAGCACAATTACGACGCTGATAAGGGACGGATTCATACTCGTCTTCAATCAGGATAAGCTCGACATTGTAAGAACCGCTGACGCCCTTATCGAAGCAGGCGTCAACAATATGGAGGTAACCTGCCGGATAAATAAGCCCCTCGAAAAACTTGCCCGCCTCCGTAAGGAGCTTCCCAACTTTGCCGCAGGCGCCGCGAGCTTGATTGACTGGCCGGGTATGCTCAATGTTTTCAACAAGGCCAATCCCAAAGACCCATTGCCCACTCTCCAGCAGGCAGTCGATGCAGGTGCATGCTATCTTGTTTCGCCCGTCAATTTTAGCGACGAGAGTTTCAAAACATTTGCAGGCAAAATTCCTATGATACCCGGCTGTGGCAGCACTACCGAAATCGCCACCCAGTTCTCCAAAGGGGCAAACCTTTGCAAGGTATTTCCCGCCAAAGAGCTTGGCGGCCCGGCATTTATTAAAGCAATAGACCCCGCCATTCATAAAACCATCGGCTTGGTGCCCACAGGCGGAACAAATGCCGGCAACATCCCCGACTATATTGATGCAGGAGTTTTGGTATTGGGCGGCTCGTTCAGTATGATTAAAAATGCTGCGATGAAAAAAATTATCGACCAGCAGGATTAGGCCCTTTTGACGAAAGAGTTTGCTGCTATAAAGGAGCTTATAGACAAAGTGCGTGCGGGAAAATATCCTGATATCAACTTTGCGAAAGATGCGCTCGAGCAAATAAGCAAAGTTACCGGCAGAAATTTTAATGTCGCATAGAAACGCAACGACCCACGAGCAAAATTAGAGAAATAGCCACTAAGACACAAAGGCACAAAGAAAAATGAAAGTTAAAAATATAAGCGAGTTTTAGTGTCTTGGTGCCTTGGTGGCAAGATAAAAAAAGTGGAAACAAAACAAATAGCCAATCAGACCGTTACTTTTCATCGCTATAACACCATAATCGTCGGCTCAGGCGCAGCGGGACTGAACTGCGCGATCCATCTCTACGAGTTTATGAGCCAAAAGGGCATAAAGAACCCGCAGGAAAAAATTGCCATATTAACCGCAGGCCTGACCTTAGGCGCATCGCGTATGAGCGGTTCCGACAAGCAAACCTACTACAAAATAGGCACAAGCCCTGATGTGCCCGATAGCGCCGAAGCTTATGCAAAAACACTAACGGCCGGCGGCTGCTGCCACGGCGATTTAGCACTCGCAGAGGCAATTGGCTCGCTGCGAGAGTTCTACCATCTTGTCTATGCGTCAGTCCCCTTTCCGACAGATTCTATGGGCACTTTTATCGGCTACAAAACAGACAACGACCCATCCGAACGCGCAACTTCTGCCGGCCCAAAGACAAGTAAATTTATGGCCGAATGTCTCCAGAAACAGCTCGAACGCTATGGCATCAAAATGTATGACAATCAAGAGGTTGGACTCTTACTCACTGTAGGCTCCGGTCAATCTAAACGCATGGCGGGTGTTGTTACCATAGATAAGAAAGCCATCAACGAATCCAATTATGCTATAAACGTTTTCCTCGGCGAAAATATTGTGCTTGCCGCCGGCGGACCGGGCGAGCTTTATAAAACAAGCGTCTATCCGAAGGGCCAGGTCGGCATCCACGGCCTTGCCTTCAAGGCCGGCCTGCTCGGCGAAAATCTAACTGAATCACAGTTCGGCCTTGCGAGTGTAAAGTTTCGCTGGAATGTCTCCGGCACTTATATGCAAGCAATACCCCGAATATTTAGCACCGACAACAAAGGAAAAGATGAGCGGGAATTCCTTGCGGACTCTTTCCCATCAATTCGCAAGCTGGCAACAAATATCTTCCTTAAAGGTTACCAATGGCCATTCGACCCGCAGAGAATTGAGGAACTACAATCATCACTAATTGACATCTTAGTATTCAATGAAACACAGAAAGGCAGACGCGTCTTTTTAGATTTTCGCCGAAATCCCTCAAGTCCATCAAAGGGCTTTGACATAATCGACCTCGAACCGGAGGCATATCAGTATCTAAAGAAAGCAGGCGCCCTTTTGGCTACGCCCATCGAACGGCTTTTTGCTATGAACCCTCCTGCGATTGAGATTTATCAAGAGAACGGCATCGACCTGTATTCGCAGCCGCTTGAAATCGCCGTCTGTGCCCAGCATAACAACGGCGGCTTCGCGGTCAATAAATGGTGGCAGTCCAATATCCCCCACACCTTCGTAATCGGCGAAATGGCTGCAACCCACGGCGTCAGACGCCCGGGCGGCGCAGCCCTCAACGCTGGCCAGGTCGGCGGCCTGCGAGCCGCTGAATATATCACCAATGTCTATCCGCCTGAAAGTGACACCAATCACCCGGATAATCAAGCCCAAATCAAGCAGCAAATCAGTCAATTTATTAGCAAACTTGACGGCTATAAAAGCTCCGCCGGCTTGGTCGCACAAGAGGTGATAGAAGAAATTCAGACGCGTATGACCGCATCAGCGGGACATATAAGAGAGCTAAATGATGCCCGCAACGCATTGAAGGAAGCCATCCAGCTTTATAAAGATATCCAAACGCACGGCGTTAGATTGCAGAACCACAGCGACATCATAAGAGCAATCCAGGCAGAGCATCTGGCTCTAACAAGCGTCGCATATCTTATGGCAATTGTGGAATTGCTAAAGCTCGGCAGCGGCTCTCGCGGCTCACATCTCGTAGTGTCCGAGGACGGCACCCAGATACATCCCAATATCATTGATAAAGCGACTGGCCGGCCTCTGCGTTTCAAACCGGAAAATAAACAGCTTCGAGATTCTGTTTTACAGATAGAATACGACCAGAATTCTGCGGATTTATTCCGCACCATAAGCATCCCCGTAAGACCGATACCAACTGACAGAAAGGCATTTGAGCCCGGCTGGCGGGACTATCGAGAAGGAAAAATCTATCGCTCTTAACAGCAAAGCCAATAAATACCAGTGAATGGTGAGTAGTGAGTAGTTAATTAACCAATCACCAATTAACCAATTACCAAGCAGGATTTATGATAGTTCAATCAGTTAAGTGGGTCGGGGGCATTGATGGATTCCTTGAGCTTGTTGACCAGCGGCGGCTGCCAGGCAAGTTCGTGAAACTACGGTGCCATAGTATTGAACAGCTCTATAAAGCTATAAGGACACTTACTGTTCGCGGCGCTCCTGCTATAGGTGTTACCGCAGCTTATGGGCTGGTTCTGGCCCTGAAAAAATTGCCTGCCCGTGTCTCTTTGGAACAAGCGATTGTGGTCCTGGGGCGTTCTTACAGGTATCTGGCATCATCGCGTCCAACGGCGGTGAACTTATCCTGGGCCCTGGAGCGAGTCAGACAAAAGGCCGTAACTTATGTAGCGGCAAAGCCGAAGGCAACCCTGATACAATTGCGTAAGTTTGTCTTGGCCAAGGCAGGCGCCATTTATAAGGAAGATGTGGATATGTGCCGGCGGATTGGCCAAAATGGCCAAAAGTTTATCCGCCGGTCGGTCGGCGGACAAGTGAAAAATGGCTACGGCATCCTGACGCACTGCAACGCCGGCGCACTCGCCGCCGCAGGACAGGGGACGGCGCTATCAATAATTTTTGAAGCGCACAAAAGACAAAAAAAATTCAGGGTGTATGTGAATGAAACCAGGCCTTTGCTGCAGGGCGCCCGGCTTACCGCCTGGGAATTAAAACAGGCCGGCATTGACGTCGTGGTTATTTGCGATAATATGGCGGGCTGGCTGATGAAGCAGGGAAAAATAAATGCCGTTATAACCGGCGCAGACCGAATCGCAGCAAACGGCGATGTGGCAAACAAAATCGGCACTTACTCGCTGAGCATCCTCGCTAAAAAGCACCGCATACCGTTTTACGTCGCCGCGCCGTCAAGCACATTCGATTTGAATATCAAAACTGGAGCCCAAATACCCATAGAGCAAAGGCCTGCGGAGGAAGTAACCAGGCCGTGGGGCACAAACAAGAAGATTGTGCCCACAGGCGTCAGAGTGTATAATCCTGCTTTCGATGTTACTGAAGCCCGATATATCACCGCAATCATCACCGAGCGAGGGGCCATTAAAAATCCCGATGCAAAAAAGATTGCAGAACATTTTGGTAAGCCGCGCAGAAAGCCGACCTGAAAGATAAGCAGGAACTGAACTCTATGATGGAGCTGAAGAACCAAAATTCACAACAGAAGCAAGTCAAAACGGACGAGCACCTTCCTGATGGAGACGAAAAATTATTGCTTCGCTGGCGAAAACGCAACTCCTACTATTACGGCTGGCTGGATAGAATCTATAAATTCATCGTTCGCCCCAATAGCAGAGTTCTGCACGTCGGCTGTGAATGTGGTGACATCCTCGCGGCGGTCCAGTCCTCCTACGGCGTGGGAATCGACTCCGACCAGCAAGCAATCGAGCTGGCAAAAAAGCGATTTCCGCATCTAAAATTCCTCACAATGGACCCACACGAGCTGGACCTGGATGAAAAATTCGATTACATCCTTATTTGCAATTCCTTAGGAAAGTGGCACGACATTCAACAGGTGCTGGAGCGCATTCGCCCGCTGACGACCGAGAGCACACGGATAGTCATAACTTATTACAACTATCTATGGGAACTTATCCTGCGGCTGGGCTCGTTCATCGGGATTCGCCGGCCATACCCATACCAGAATTGGCTTCCTCCGGAAGACATCGTCAATCTATTGAATTTGACCGACTTTGATGTCATTCGAACCGCATCTTATCTTATACTGCCCAAACGCATTCCCCCGCTGACAGCTTTTTGCAACTATTTTCTCTCCGTGCTGCCCATATTCCGCTTCTTTAACCTGATAAACCTTGTGATTGCCCGTCCGGCACCCGTCCCCGTCAGAGATGAGGACCTGTCGGCTTCTGTGATAGTGCCCTGTAGAAATGAGCGAGGCAATATTGAAGAGATAGTAACACGAATCCCACAGATGGGCCGCGAAACAGAAATAATCTTCGTTGACGGCAACAGCACAGACGGCACAACGGAAGAAATTGAGCGACAGATAAAACTATATCCGAACCGTAAGATTCGCCTAATCCACCAGGGCGATGGCGTGGGCAAAGGTGACGCCGTCCGAAAAGGTTTCGCCGCCGCAAAAGGAGATGTGCTGGTCATTCAGGATGCAGACCTGACCGCCCCGCCAGAGGACCTGCTGAAATTCTTTAGAGCGATTCGCGACGGCAAAGGCGAGTTTATCAACGGCTCACGCCTTGTTTATCCTATGGAAAAACAGGCGATGCGATTTTTGAATCTCCTGGCAAATAAATCCTTCGGAGCATTATTTACCTGGCTATTAGGCCAGAGATTCAGGGACACACTTTGCGGCACGAAGATGATTCGCAAAAAAGATTACCATCTTATAGAGGTCAATCGCTCCTACTTTGGCGACTTTGACCCCTTTGGCGACTTCGACCTCATCTTCGGGGCGGTGAAGCTCAACCTCAAGGTCGCTGAGGTGCCGGTAACATATCGCGCGAGAACCTACGGCAAGACAAATATCAGCCGATTCAAACACGGCTGGCTGCTGCTCAAAATGAGCTGGATAGCTTTTAAGAAAATTAAATGGCTCGGAAGATTACGTTGAACTTTTGACGATGCCAAGCGATTTGCCCAAGCTGAAGCTGTTGCCTTACCGCGAATATGCCGGCGTTGACCGTAACAACCCCCTGCGGTTTTACTTTTGGCCCATCATTGGCGCAATGTATCGCCGACGGATTGAACTGTGCCTGGCAGAGTGCACGGGCGGCCAGCGCATCCTGGAGGTCGGCTTTGGCTCAGGCGTTACATTCCCGAATCTTGCCGAAATCTACGAAGAAATTTATGGACTGGACCTTTGTGCCCCCGTCAATGATATTGCGGCTGTATTCAGGGCAAGGCAAATCCAGACGCATTTGCAGAACGGAAGCGTCCTATCTATGCCGTATGAGAACGACTTCTTTGACACGGTCCTTTTGATTAGCATCCTTGAGCACCTCAAACCCTCTGAGCAAATCCAGGCATTTCGTGAGATTCGCCGCGTCCTCAAGCCGGGCGGCCAGGCAGTTTATGGTGTGCCGATTGAACGCCGGCTTATGGTATTTATCTTCGCTCTATTGGGCTATAACATCCGCCGGCATCACTTCTCTACTGAAAAAGATGTCTTCAATGCTGCTAATAGCATCTTAGATAAAGTCCGTATTATCCGTATGCAAAGCACACCCCCTCTGTTCGGGGCTGTGTATGAAGTGGGACACTTTGCCAAAAGTGGCTGGAAAGAAAAACGCAACTAATAACAGGATAAAATGGCTCGGCAAACTATAAAAATTGCTGAATGGCTCAAGCTGCCTGAGGTCAGAAATATCAAAAACCTCGATGACCCTGCTACGACTCTGCTGCACGGACGTATTATCCAGAAAAAACCTTTCTTGAAAAAACTATATATCGATTTTTATAAGCAGTTTCAAAGGGCGATACCTGACTGCGAAAATAAACTCCTCGTTGAAATCGGCAGTGGCGGCGGCTTTATCAAAGAAATACTCCCTAATGTAATCACCTCCGATATTCTCAAATTGCCGAATGTCGATAAGGTCTTTTCAGCACTCGATATGCCTTTTGAAGATTCGAGAGTCGATGCCTTTTTCATCATCGATGTCCTCCACCATATAACCAATCCCAGAAGGTTTTTTACAGAAGCCCTTCGGTGTCTTAAAGGTGGCGGCAAAATTGTTATGATTGAGCCGGCTAATACCTGCTGGTCCAGATTTATCTACAAAAACTTCCATCACGAGCTTTTCAATACACAGGCAACATGGGAATCCGCCGGAAATGGACAAGGCCCTGTTTCCCAGGGAAATGGGGCGCTCCCCTGGATAATCTTCTCACGCGACCGGCAAATCTTTGAAAAAGAATTCCCAACCCTGAAAATCATCAGAATCCGCAATCACACACCCCTGCGATACCTTCTTAGCGGCGGCCTGACACTTCGACAACTGGTTCCATCGTTTGCATATCCGGTAATTAAAGCGATAGAATATATACTATTACCCGCAAGTAATCTGTTAGGTATGTTCCAGACGATAGAGCTGGAAAAGGTTTATCCGCCGTAGGCGTGGTTAACCCGTCACAGACAGGTATAACTTCAAGTAGTTGATGTCGAGAAAAAATGAGCAGCCGGAAAATAAAAAAGTTTAAGTCAAGACACAAAATGGTGACGCCGAAAAGCGCACCCCCTCAAACTGACCTCCGGATAGACGCCCAGGAGCTGGCCGGAAGGGAAAAATATTTCGAGCTTGTCTTGATAGCACTGCTTTTATGCTTCGGAATATATCAGTCAACTCTGTATTTTGGCCATAAGCTCGTCCCCATCTCGGACTTCCCGGACATAGTGAAGGTAGGTCACGACCTTTTGTCCTTCCAGCTTCCTTCCCGTTTCAAGCAAGCACCTGTCGTTGGTGTATTGCAGGCGACGCTTTCTCATTTCGTTGACGGACGCAATCCCGACCTGACCGCCGGCTGGCTGCTTAACGCCATTCTGCATCCGCTTAATATAATTTTATTCTACCTTATCGGCAAAAAAATCGTGGGCAGGTCCGCCCTGTGGTTTGCAATTGTCGCCGCAATAAACTACTGGGTAATATATATGCTCACAGAGCCACTCATAGAAACGCCATTGCTATTTTTCTCGCTTGCGACATTTTATCTTATTCTGAAACGCTCAAAATGGGCGTATGTCTTTGCATCAATCACCCCAATAGTGCGATATGAGGGTGCTGCGCTGATTCTGGCTGCCTTTGTGATGGATATGATACATAGCACCGACAGACGTCAGCGGCTTCGTGTTCTTTTGTATTCTGCACTGGCAACTATTCCACTGGCACTGTGGCTGCTGGGAACCGTTCTGGCCTGGAAGCCGGGGACAACTCATTATCTTGAAGTGCTATTCAAAAAAGAATACGCAGAGGCCTTTGCCCAGCCGGTCGAGCAAAGAACAGGTATATTAAGACATATGAGACTATTGTGGGCGGTGGGTTTCTACCCGCTGTTGACTCCCTATCCCGGCGCAAGCGAATCTTTCGTAGAAATATTGAGCAAGGCCATCGCATTTACCGGCTTCTTCTTCGGCGCTATTTACGGATTGTGCAAACGCCGCTGGGAAATACTGGTGTTGCTGTTATTTTTCATCCCGTATTTTCTATTGCACGCCTTTTACCCCTACCCTCTGCAGCGATTTCATTCCACTATCTCCTGGATAGCACTACTACTATGGCTGTTTGGTCTGCAAAGCGCCTGGAAACTCATTGATAGAAACAGCCGGGTCCCCAGAGCACTTGTGGTCATATTACAAGCCATAGTTACAATAATATCCGCCATCTGGCTCATCTCACTCCTCTCCCACCTACCCGAAATTTACTCTATTAGTCCCAGGTCTGTTTCCTTGCCGTATGTGGCAATGGCGCTGGTAGCAATTATCTTCGCTGCCCGGCTATACATCTACAAATATAGATATTTCCTGCGCGAGCTTTCTATCTTAGCGGTTGTATGCCTGGTTATTGTATCAAATCAGTTTCCGCTTGTTCGCCTCATCGGTGATGGTCAGCAGGACAAGGAGTTCGTGCAACTGGCGGATTGGTTTGCTTCCAACACCAAGCTGGATGAAAAAATGGGCGTCTATATGGCCAATGTTGTCAGGATGTTCGCACCCAAGCACGCCGACCGCATTGTCCCTCTCCCAAAAGCAGAAAGCCCCGAGGAATTTATCAAGACCTGCCGCGACCAGAATATTACTTACGTCGTCTGGGCTACCAGAGAAGGGCTAAGTTACGACCACACCGGCTACAGGCAGTTTCGCCTGCACGAGAATATAAAGGACCTGGCCAATCCCAAAAGCCAGGGGGCTTATCAGTTTGTTTCCCAGGTCGGCTCAGAGAGAGGTTATGTCAACATCTTCCGCCTCCGCTAACCTTTGGGGAGAGGTAATCACACAGCTTCAAGGCCATTAACGCACAAGTCCATCAGGAATATCAACGCCCAAGGGAGAGCTTATGTCATCGCTTGTGCCGAAGACGCCGTCGCGGCCTTTGGACCACACCACAAACTCGGCGCTTTTGCCGACGTCTTTTCGGCCGGCAATGAGAATTTGCCTGCCCCAGGAATCAGACAGAACTAATCTGGTGCTGCGCAGCGAGGTTACGCCGCTTCGCCCGGTATCAGCGGAGTTGCGGGCGGCTCGACTCTCAACACGGTCGTCCCTGCTCATAGAATCAGCGAGCTTGCGATACTCGGCATCGGTTAGCAGCCGCCATTGCGGCCCAAGGTCATTGCATATCTCGACCACCGGCCCGGACGTCTTCACGCCATCTTGAAGATATTGCCCGATGGAGCTGACGTAAGAATCTGCCGCCATTTGTCTGTTTGTGCTCCTTATGGCAAGGGCGGTGTATGTAGAGCACATGGCAATCGTCAGAACAACCAAGGTTATTATCATTTTTGTCCGTAAGTGCATATTCGTTCCCTCAGTTTGAACTAATCAAATCCAGACTAAAAACTTCTACATCTTTAGTCGCCTCATCGGCCGGGCCAACACCATCGCAATAGAGAATAGTATCGCAGTAGCGGGCTCGGGCACAGTAACGCAGACATCAAGGTCGGCGATGGTAAAATGGTCGGGGATTTGAATAACGGCGTCGTCCATCCACCCTCTTGTAGTGTTGGTATTGTTCGGGTCAGCCGGAATGCGCAGGTCGAAACTGCCGCCGTAGGTTCGGACCGGGCTTGCAGAAACAGTTAAGCCCAATCCCAACACGACCCCCACTACTACTGCAATCCATTGTATCTTCCCAGCGTCCATTCCGGCGGCTCCTCCAACGCCTCGTAAAACCTTGAGGGCTGGTAACCTCCTCTAATCAAATTACTTTAGTGAGGATTTTAATCTTCTAAGATGCCGGATGTCAAGAAAAAAATCGCACTTTCAGCATTACCACGCTGGATGCGATTTTTGAGCCGTCCAAGGGGATTTTTAGGGGATTTATTTTACTTCTATGACCGAGTTAAATTCGCCGAATGGATTTAGCTCGGTTATCTCGTTGTATGGGTCCTGCTGCCACCTGCCATCGACAACCAGCCGGTAGCGATACTTGCCGGGCAGAAGCTTTATTTTTGCCTGCCAGATGCCGCTGCCGCCGACTTTTTCCAGCGGATTTGCTGTCGGCTGCCAATTATTGAAATCGCCGGCGACCTGAACGGCTTCGGCATGTGGATATAGCGTTACAAACACCACGGCATCACCCCTCTGGTTGACGCCGTAATAGTCAGAAAGCTTTTCTTCGGTATCCGGCTTTGGTTTCTCCGCCTTCGGGGCTGATGGAGCTATGGGGGCTTTTATGGCTGGTTTTGCCGCCTCCAGCAGCTCATTGGCCGTAGCGCTTATTGACTCAAGCTGGTTGGACAGCGAGTTCACAAACTCGCGGCGCTGCTGTTTTACCTGGAAGCTGAGGACCTCCTCGGCCAGTCCGCGGAAGTCTTTGTATCCCTTGCTCGTGGAGTCATATTCGCCAATGGGCTGGCCAAAACTCGATGCCTCCTTGATTTTGGTGTTGAAATTGACGATTGCCTTATACATCTTGTCGCCGAAGTGGCTGCGGAGCTCTCCCAGGATTTCCCGGGCCATCTTCGTTCTTATGTCGTACATACTCGCCACTACCCGAACCTCTACGTGCTGGCTGCATCGTTTGCAGAGGATACTGAGGGTCTCAAGCTGCTTGCTAAGCCCGTGCAGGGCAAAGTAGCCGGTCTCGACCGGGACGATAACATCGGTGGCGGCCCTTAGGGCGTTGAAAGTAAGTAAACTCACGGCTGGGGGGCAATCAACTATCACATAGTCATACTGGTCTTTTACCCCCTCCAGGGCCTCTTTCAGGCAGGATTCACGCTCAGGAATGCCGGCCATTTGTTGCTCGAAGGCGGATAGGTCTATACTGGCAGGGGCCAGTTCCAGCTTGTCGCTAATCTGCCACAATATCTCGGTGAGCTTTATCGGCTCGTTCCTGCTCCTGCTTATCAATACGTCATAGATGCTCTGCTCTATCTGCTCTTCAGGCACGGCCAACCCCACTGCGCAGTGCGACTGGGAGTCCATATCAACCAGCAGAACTCTTTGGCCTGCTTGGGAAAGGGCGTTTGCCAGGTTTATAGATATTGTTGTCTTGCCGCAACCACCTTTTTGATTAACGATAGCGATTGTTCTCATAATCCCATTAGCCCTTAAAATGACATTGTGAATCCCTTTTTACCGTTGGAAGATACCTTTCAATAACAACAGTCCGACTCATATAACCCTGATATTTCTATTCGGCAAAGAAAGTCGAAAAACTTTATCTTTTTATGGGACGGGCCAATAAAAAGGCAGGTAAGATAATTTGTGCTATTGATATTTTCGGTCTGGCTGGCCTGGGATGGCATAGAAATAGAGGGAGAGGATGTATTCCCGTTGTCAATGACTGTCTATTTGTAACTCCATCTCAATGGCACTGTTCACCCTGGCCAGACCACGTTTTTTTGATTTGGATTTGCCCCAGCAAAATGGTATATTGTCCCCGTAACAAATATAAAACCTGATGTTTAGGGTTTTCGCATATTATTAGTCCTTGACGGCACTTATGAAATATTTTTGGAGAAAAGACAATGAATGTTGAAATGATTGGACGTCGTAGTTTCCTTAAATACGCCGCCGCAGTTACGGTAGGAGCGCCCCTGCTCTCCGAGACCGAACCAGCATCGGCCGCAAGCGAAAAGAGAACCAGAAAGTGGTATAAGGCATTAAAGATAGGTATGTTACCCGGCAACTCGTCCGATACCGAGAAGTTCAAGCTGGCCAGGAAATGCGGGTTTGACGGCATCGACGGTTCGCCTATGGATGACCTGAACGCCGCTCGTGAACAGGCAAAATCGGCAAAGGAGGCCGGCGTGCCTATTCACGGCCTCGTCTTCGGCGGCTGGCACGCCCCTTTCTCCGACCCTAACCCTGACGTCAGAAAGAAAGGTCTGGAGGGGATGGAAAACGCGCTACGATGTGCCAACGCTATGGGCGCCAATACGGTGTTACTTGTGCCTGCTATCGTCAATGAGAATGTCAGCTACGCCGATGCCTACAAGCGCTCGCAGGAGTCCATCCGCAAGCTGGTGCCGCTGGCGGCGGAGATGAAGGTGGCCATCGCCGTCGAGAATGTGTGGAATAAGTTCTTGCTAAGCCCGCTTGAGTTTGCACGCTACGTTGATGAGCTTGAAAGTCCGTGGGTGCGGGCATACTTCGATGTCGGCAATGTGATTATTTACGGTTACGCCCAGGACTGGATCCGCACGCTCGGCAAACGCATAGTAAAAATTGACCTGAAGGACTTCAAACGCGAGGGCTACAAGTGGACTAATCTTCTGGATGGTGACGTGAACTGGACGCAGGTATGCAAGGCATTAGATGAAGTTGGCTTTGAGGGATATATGACCGCGGAACTATCCGGCGGCAATGAGGAGCACCTTACCGACATCGCCAAACGTATCGACCGCATCTTCGCAATGTAGCAGATATCGCTACCTGACTAAAACGCCACCAAAAAGTAAGGGGTTCTCATTCCGCAAGCCAATGCAGCAGTGAGAACCCCAGTGATTTGATACTCAAGGTTCCGGTCGATAGTTTACCTATTGACTGATTTACCCTTTGACCTTGACCTTGATGGCCTTCGACTTCTCAGCTTTCGGCAGTGTTATAGTAAGCACGCCGTCCTTGCAAACCGCATCAACATTGTCGGCATCGACCTCTGTAGGCAAAGTCAGGTCTCGCCTGAAGCTGCCGTAGGCGCTCTCAACGTGGAAGTATCCCTTGCCTTTCTCTTCCTCCGACTCTTTCTTCTCCCCGCTGATGGTCAGCGTATTGCCATAGACGGAAATGTCGATGTCCTCGGCTTTGCAGCCCGGCACCTCGGCTCTGACCACTACCGCATCATCTTGCTCGGCAACGTCAAGCGCAGGCCAGAGCTTGTTAGCCAGGAACGGCATATCAAAACCTCTGAAGAAATTGCCAAACAGGTCGTCGATATCGCTGTGAAGTTGGGTCAGCTCGTGTCTGTGCCTTCTAAAAGGAACCAGTGCCATAGTTACACCTCCTTTTCTTGTCCCCGCCACAGGCAGACTTGTCCGCCTGAGGCGGAGTAAACTGCACTTTTACCTTTTCCGCCCACACGGGCTTTTTATAACTCTTTGTAGTTATAAATGCAAAACCCGTGCCAGCCCATTTTCGCCCGCAGAGAACAAATACGGGGCAAATTTATAAAAAAGGGCTGTCAATTTGGCACTTTTTCTGTCAGACCACTGCCTTCATTATAGCAATAAAAAATAGCGAAGATTTGCACTGAACAATGCCAAAAAGAGGGAGCAAAAGAAAAATTACAAGC
>CAZKOQ010000018.1:0-8043 GCA_964554425.1 uncultured Pirellulales bacterium
TCTCGGACGGCTGAGAATAGTTTGGCTGCCTGGGTTTGCAGGGGCGCAGCTTTTTTGGGTGTGGCTGAGATATAGATTTCCGCAGCCGCTTCTGATTCGATAATCCGTATGTCTAAGTTTGCACCCATTGCGTCTTGTGATTTTAGGCACTCTGGAGTTCGTTGTTCATAGTTTATGGTTTGTAGTATCGACTAACAACCAATAACCACTCCACAGCCGTCTCACCGCTTCACCGTCAAACCGTATGTCGTATTTTATGGTTCGGACCGCTCCGCAATAAGTGGTTGTAGCGGTGCCTTATTCTGACATCGTTGATGTAAAGGCAGGGCTTAACTGGAAACTATGGTTTTCGTTATGGTGTTTTACAAAACCTAATGTGAAAATGGCACTATGTCCGATAAGAATGTGTAGAAAAGGTTGCCTTTTTGTGAAGAATGTGGAGGTGCTTGTGAGATGGTGGCAGGCAGAATATAATCAATGGGTCTGCCCATCAGAGGGTCGGCCTCGGCCTCAGCAATAATAGGCAGATGATGCCGAAAACCTTTTAATTGCATAGATATAATACGAGAATGTGTCGATGCAAACATTACTAAAAGCTGCTCTTGTATTATTTGTAGCAGGAATGTTTGTTGGCTGCAAGCCCGCCCCGCCAAAGACTGGACTGGCAGGTCCGGCAGGCAAACCGCAGATTGCAACGCCGCGTAGCCAGGAAGTATCATCAATTTCGAAAAGTGAGAATACGGTTCTTTCTGATTCTCTTCGCAAGGCGCTGGCGCAGTTCAATCGAGGTTGTGCGCTTCTTGAACAGTTTAAGTATGGAGAGGCGGCGAAGGCCTTTGAATCGGTCCTGAACGCAGCGCCCAACTGGACCGCCGCTCGTTTTAATCTTGGACTGGCATATTTCAATCTCCAGGAGCAGCAGCGCATAGAAATCTCTGTTGAGAAAGCGAAGGAGGCGTTTGAAGCGGTGTTACAGGCAGAGCCGAATCATTTGCACGCACGCTTCTGTCTCGGGCTTTACTATCAGCACCTTGGTCAGATTGATATATCGCTTGAATGTTTCCGCATAGTGCATCAGGCCGACCCTGCGGACGCCCACGTTGCATATAAATATGCGGAGACCCTTATCACCGTCGGTCGAGACCAGGAAGCGGCAGAGGTGCTCGAAAAAATTGTTGCGATTGACCCCGGTTTTATCTCTGCGATATACCGGCTTGCAATGTTATATCAGCGAGCTAAACAGCCGGAAAAGGCCAAGCCCCTCTTTGCCCGTTTTAGAGAGCTTAATGAAGCCGAGCTTACCGGCGGCAGCTTCACCGTGTTGAAGGCTTATGGCACAGTAGGCAAGTATTACCTGGCGCTTGGTGCTGATAATCTGCCGCTACCGGCGGTGGAGAGCACAGGTGTTCGCATAGTTTTTTCGCCCGAAGTAAAATCGCTGGATGCCAAGATATCTAAGTGGCAGTTTGCCGGAGAGACCGTGGCCGTGGCGGGCGTTGCTGCGGGAGACATCGACCGCGATGGGGACATTGACCTTTGTATTACCGGCCTTGAGCCAGATGGGGCGACAGCTCTGTGGTTAAACGATGGGACGGGGAGGTTTTCAAAAGGCGCTGTTTTGGCGCAGCACGGTATCTCGCCGTGTTTTGGTGATGTTGACAACGATGGCGACCTTGACCTCTGGCTTGGCTGCGCAGGGACGGACATTTATTTTGAAAATGATGGGAAGGGCAACTTCGCAAGAAGCCAAAATGATTTTCTTGCCCGCCAGACGTCTGGCGAAGCGGTTACTGCTTGTGCGCGGCTGTTTGATTTTGACAGCGACGGAGATTTGGATTTTTTTGAATGCCGCGCAGCGCCAAAGACATCGTGGCGGGTCAGTTTGTATAACAACAACAGAGACGGCTCCTTCGAGGATGTGAGTGAGAAGCTCGGACTTGCCCTCGATAAGACTGACGTTATCGGCGTAGTATATGATGATTTTGACAACGACCGCGATACGGATTTGGCGCTTCTTGGTGCAGATGATAGTGGGATCCTTGTCTGGGTCAACGACCGGTTCTGGAAATATCATATACTCGATGCTGCGGCGACAGGTCTTTCTGTAAAAGACATATTGAGTGCTACGTCAGGCGACCCTGACAAAGATGGTGACCGCGACCTGCTGGTGTTCACCAGCAGCGGCCCGCAACTTTTTATTAACAAAGGCGGGATGCGTTTTAATTTGAAGCGAAGTTTTGCCGACCGTTTTGGCCGGTTAGGCGGAACAGGCGGACAGTTTGCAGATATAGATAACGATGGCGATTTAGATATTGTTATTGCTGATGCGCTCAGACCCGGCGGTGGTCGAGGGCCGGCGCTTTTGCTAAATGATTGGCCGCGTGACCGATTCATTGACGTTTCCAAGGGCGATCCGGGAAATCTTTTTACCGCCATCAAGTATGAAAATTATGCTTCTTGTGTTGTAGCTGATTTTACCGGCGATGGAAAGTGCGATGTCTTTTTAGCCCCGGTTGGTCAAAAGCCGATGCTGATTGAAAATAAAACTGCGGGCGGGCACTGGATTCAAATTGACCTTGCTGGAACGCGCGAGGCGGATGGGAAGTCTCGCTCGAATAACTCGGCGATAGGTGCTCGGGTGGAGATTAAAACCGGAGCCATTATAGAGCAGTATGTTGTAGGAGTGCCATCAGGGCCGGCGGCGATGCCGCCTTATCGGATTCACGCCGGCCTGGGCGATAATGTCAAAGTGGATTGGCTGCGGATATTGTGGCCTGATGCCGTTATGCAGGCGGAGCTGGAGATTCCTGCCGACCAGGTAGTGAGCATTTCGGAGCTGCAGCGTAAGACCTCTTCCTGCCCCCACCTTTTCGCCTGGAATGGTTCCAATTTCGAGTTTGTATCCGACTTTGGTGGTATGGGCGGAATTGGTTATCTTGCCGAGCCGGGCGTGTATGCCAGACCGGACTCGACCGAATATCTGCCGCTCACCCACCTTGGTCCGCTCAATGGAGAATACTTGCTTCAGGTGGTGCAGCCAATAGAGGAAATTATTTATTTTGACGAGGCGAAATTGCTCGCCGTTGACCACCCTGTCGGGACAGAGGTTTATCCTAACGAGATGATGGCAGTTAATGCGCCTCCTCCGGCTTTTGAACTTTTTTGTTTCAAAGAAGCAATTGAGCCGGTGCGAGCCGTTGACCATCGCGGTGTTGACGTTACCGACGAATTGTCCAAGATTGACCGCCGGTATGCCGGTGCGACAACCTTAGACAGGCGTTTTACCGGATATGCCCAGGAGCATTTTGTCGAGCTGGATTTTGGCAACCGGCTTGAGCGCCTCTCGCCCCAGTCTCGGTTGGTCTTGTTCCTTAATGGGTGGGTCGAATATCCTTACTCATCGACAAATTTTGCCGCTGGCCAAGCCGGGATGCGGCTGAAAGCCCCCAGCATATACGTCCTTCGCACGGACCAGTGGATAGAGATTTTCCACGAGGTCGGCTATCCGGGCGGCATCCGGCATACGATGACTGTTGATGTAACAGGTAAGGTTTTACCGGGCGACCGGCGCATCCGTATTTGTAGTAATATGGAGCTTTACTGGGATAAGATATTTATTGCACCTGTGCTTGATGGCGGCGTTTGCCGCGTTCAAGAAATGTCAGCCAAATCGGCAGACCTCCATTTTCTTGGCTTTCCTCGTGAATACTCGCCGGATGGACGTCTCCCAATGCTTTACGATTATGATAGTGCCGATAGAGCTGTTCCATGGAAAATTATGGAGGGCAGCTACACACGCTATGGCGATGTTACCGCCCTTGCCGAAACCGCAGACGATTGTTACGTGATTATGGGGCGAGGCGACGAGATTACTCTGCGTTTTTCTGCGGATGCGTTCGGACCGGTGCCGGATGGATACAAGCGTTCGTTTATCCTCAAGGCCGACAGCTTCTGTAAAGATATGGACCTTTACTCGGCGTATCCGGATACGGTTGAGCCGCTGCCGTTTCACTCGATGAGCGGCTATCCATACGGACCAAGTGAGAGTTATCCTGACGACAGTAAACATAACGAATACCGCAAGCGATTCAATACTCGCTATACAGGCAGACCCGGCAGGTAAATGTATTTAGAAACGATTTTTATTGAAAAAAATAAATTCGAGGCCTAAAATGCAAAAAGTAAAAGCTTATATCAAAAATCAAAGTTGGTTTTCGCCGCCGGCGGATTTGTTCTGGATTTTGCTATGTCATTTTGCGCTTTGCACTTTGCTCTTTGATGCTGCTTTGGGGCAGAGCCAATCCACCGCCGGTAGATATGCCGCGCAGGAGGCGGCTGCGATTAAGAAAGAGGAGCTGGAGCTTGCTGCGAGGTTAATGAAAGAATTTCCCGACAGCGAAGAGCCGCTTGTGCTGATGGGAAACATTCTGATTCGGCACGGAAATTCTGCCGAAGGAATACTATTGTGGGAAAAAGTGCTGCAAACAAATCCTCGACGACCGGATGTGTATGATGGTATGGGGTGGATAGCGTTAGCCAAAGGCGAGTATCAAGAAGCTATTAGCTGGTGGCGAAAAGCGCTGGGAGTGAACCCAAAAATGCCGGGCGTGCGCAGCGGCATTGCTCGTGCGCTTATGGCGCTGGGAAATGCATCGGATGCGGTCAAAGAATTGGAAGAGGAGGTTAAGATTTCGCCGCGGTCCGGTTTTAGCTTTTTCCTGCTTGGCCAGCAATACTTAGAGCAGAAGAATTACGAAAAGGCAAGGAAAAATTACGAAGCGGCGATAGCGGTTGAGCCAAACAATACAAGAGCATATTACGGACTTTATACCGTTTATACCAGGTTGAATCAGCCGCAGCTCGCCCAAAAGTATCTGGCCAGCTTCAAAAAATTAAAGCAGGAAGATATGAATGTCCTCAAGGACCGCAATGATGCCTATAATGACCTGATTAATGTCAAGAATGGTGCCGTCAAAACGTATATAGCTGCGGCACAGATTTATGCCGAGCAGGCCCGGCAGTCATCTGACCGGCAGAAAAAGTTACAGGAAGCAGAGGGACTTTTCAAGAAGGCGGCGACAATCGACCCGAATAGTACGGAACCTCTTATGCAGCTTGCCCAGTTGTATCGGGCCACTGCTCGTGTTTCAGAGGCCCTTGAAATGTATAAAAAAATCGCAGTAATTGAACCTAAAAATCCTGTATCTTTCCTGAATATGGGACTTTTATATGGCCAAACGAAGCAAATTACCGAAGCCCAGGATTGCTTCGTGAAAGTTATAAAGCTGGCTCCCGAAAGCTCGGACGGTTTCAGGGAGCTTGCTCAACTGTATCTAAGAGGAGGTATGAGACTTCAGGATGCAAGGAAATTGGCCGAAAAAGCTGTCGAGCTGGAACCGATTGCCATCAATTATATGGTGCTAAGCCGCGCCTGTGACAAAAATGGTGATATTGCCGGCGCGATATCGGCTATCAAGAAAGCCGTGGACCTGGAACCAAATATTCAGCTTTATCGCCAGATATATGAAGCGCTTCAGAAAAGAAAGTAACTTCTCTTTGGGATATCAGGGAATGGGCTTCGGGTATCAGACATTACTGTCCCCTGACTCTTGTTCCCTGACACTTGTCTTTGTTTGTGCACTTGTGTTTTTGTGCACCTTTTTCTGCTCGCACGGACGAGGGGAAATAATACTAACTGATGTTACAGCGGAAACGGGAATTACCTTTGTGCATACCGACGGCGGCTCCGGCCAGCACTATGTTATGGAAACGGTGACGGCGGGGCTGGCTCTGTTTGATTACGATAACGATGGAGATATTGATATTTATTTCCTTAATGGCGCCCCTCTTAAAGGCACAGTTTCTAAATCGCCGCCGAAGAACAGACTTTATCGAAACGAGGGTAATTGGAAGTTTACCGATGTTACGGAAAAGGCAGGTGTAGGCGATACCGGATACGGATTAGGCGTTGCTGTTGCCGATTACGACAACGACGGAGACCAGGATATTTACCTCAATAATTACGGTGCGAACGTTCTTTACCGCAATAACGGCGACGGCACATTTACCGATGTCACCAAGCAGGCAGGCGTTGAAGGTGACATTCAAGTCGGAGCCGGAGCGTGTTTTCTCGATATGGATAAGGATGGGGACCTTGACCTTTACGTTTCACGCTATCTGGATTTTTCTTATGAAAAACATGTCGCTGCGACGACTATGGGTATTCCGGTCTATGCCAATCCGCGTTTTTACCGTCCCTTGCCGAGCTTGTGCTATCGAAACAACGGTAACGGCACATTCACCGACGTAAGTTCACAGTCAAATATCGGCAAGCACGCCGGCTACGGTATGGGGGCGGTCTGTGCCGATTATGACAACGACGGCGACACGGACATATTTGTCGCCAACGATGTGATGGAAAATTTCCTTTTCAAAAATGACGGCACGGGGAGATTCGAGGAGATCGGCGTTGAGACCGGTTTTGCTTATGATGGAAACGGTGATGAGCAGGGAAGTATGGGAGTGGACTGTGGCGACTATGATAATGATGGCTGGCTTGATTTCTACGTAACCTCTTATCAGAACCAGCTGGCCACATTATATCGTAACCTCGAAGGCGTTGCATTTCAGGATGTTTCTCTGGCAACCGGTGCAGGCGCTGGAACACTTCAGCATGTAACCTGGGGAAATAGTTTCGTTGATTTTGATAACGATGGAGACCGTGACATATTTGTTGCCTGCGGCCACCTGCAGGATAACGTCGAAAAATACGACGACACCACTAGTTTTCACGTGGAGAACATCCTGCTTATGAACACCGGTAACGGAAAATTTGTCGATGTTTCAAAAACCAGCGGCAGCGGTATGAAGGTAAAATTAAGCAGCAGGGGTGCCGGCTTCGACGACCTGGATAACGATGGGGACGTGGATGTGGTTATCCTCAATTCCCGCCGGGAGCCGACCATTTTAAGAAACGACTCGCCCTCCAAAGGGCACTGGCTTCAGGTGCGTTTGAAAGGCGTTAAAACTAACCGGGATGGCGTCGGCGCTCGCGTCAAAGTAACAGCGGGGGATTTAGTGCTTATAGATGAAGTGCACAGTGGGCGGGGGTATCAAAGTCACTATGGGACACGGCTATATTTTGGACTAGGGTATAGAACGAAAGTTGACCGAGTCGAGGTCCGCTGGATTGGCGGCGGGCAGGGCGAAGCCCTGCACAGGAACAAACCCGCCTTCGGCGGGGTCGATGTCTTTGAGAATATCGCAGCCGACCGACTTATTACGCTTATCGAAGGTGGTTCGAAGAAGAAAGTGCCGTAGCGGGCGGCTCTATTTGCGATAAAGGCACGATGCGGCCGTCTTTTATCGTGCCAAGCCCGACCTGGCGTTTGTTGCTGCCGAGGCCGTCCCACTCTATGATTCCTGTTATGCCTTTGTATGGTGAGAGGTTTCTGACCGCATCATTTATGCAGGCCCTGTTTAGGCCTCCCTTGCGTATGGCTGCCACAAGCAAGTTGACCGAATCATAAGTATAAGCGGCTGTCCAATCAGGCCGTCTCCCGCTCCGGCGCAGAAATTCGCTCTCAAAATCGTTCGGCTCTACTTGCAATGGTGGGCGGTATAATAATGGGAATATGACTCCTTCTGCGTTTCTGCCGGCTTCTTCCCAGAAACACCTTCGCCCCATAGATGGCCCGCCGAAGATTAGGCCGGTAAATCCTTTTTCTCGTATGGCAGTTACAATTTGCGCGCTTGGCCCTGGGCCTGCAATTAACACCAGGACATCCGGCGTGACGCTTATAATCTTTTCCACAAGCTCGTTGAAGTCTTTCTTCGCCGGGTCAAATTCAAAGTGAAAATCCGGCGCGCGTATCTTGTGATTTATAGCTCGTAACTGTCTTGCGTTTTGTGTCTCCTGTCTTCTGTCTCCTGTCTCCTGCCTCCTGTCTTCTGAATTCTGTATCCTGGATTTAAGAAGCTCAACCGTAAAAAGGTGCGAATCGTGGTCGGTGGCGGATACAAACACAATCTCTGGCCTGCTAA
>CAZKOQ010000018.1:8143-18193 GCA_964554425.1 uncultured Pirellulales bacterium
AAAAGGTGCGAATCGTGGTCGGTGGCGGATACAAACACAATCTCTGGCCTGCTAACTCCTGCGAGCGTTGCTATCTCTTCAGCCAGAACCGGCGCCAGAATATGGTCTGCCGGCACACAGGAAAACATCCACGGCACATTGGCAAGATTTATGCTCTTGTCGCTGCTTACCGGGTTAATCAGGGGCAGGCGGGCCTTCGTTACGACCTGTTCGGCCAGATGAGTTGATGGTCCGTCTATGCCTCCTATAATGGCCCGGACTTTGTCTGTGTATGCCATTCGGACAACCTTTGCTGCACCGGCGGTCCACGGGCTTTCCGACCAGCCGGCAACGAGCCGAAATGGCAGTCCGTTGTATCCTCCTGCACGATTGGCTTGTTCTATGGCTAACTGTGCTGCATACCACATATCCCCCTTATTTGGTCCAAAATATCCTATCAAGACCTCGTTGACGTCAGTGCAAGCAGGTTCATCACGGCCTGGGCCGGCGTAATCTGTGGAGCGAGCACGTAACTCGTATTTGCCGGCTTGGGCGGCCCGAAGGGGGAAAATTATACTTGCCGCCAAGACACAAAGACGCAAAAATTTGATTATTTTCAAATCTGCTTTGCAACTTTGTGCCTTCGTGGCAATCCGGTTTTGATTTTCGATATGTCCTTTTACATCTTGCATTTTCAGTTTTGAACATAGTTTCTTGAAAAGTCGGGCTATAATTATTTTGCCGTGCTTTGTGGTGCGCCGCCGCGGCCGGGAATATACCCTTTTGTTATGCCCAGGTCTTCTCTGGAGAAGAAACGCCACCTGCCGCTTTCCCTTTTTGTTAGATAAACTTCGCCAACGTCGTCAAGGGCGGCGCTTAATACTATATCTCCTGTTACCCCTTCCCATGCCTTGTTTCTATATGCCAGCACATCGCGGATTTTTGCGCGGTTCAGGCCCGCAGCCTGAACGGCCCATATCAGCATATTCATACCGTCGTATGCGTGGGCGGCGTAAGTTTCCGGCTCTTCGCCGAAGCGCTTTCGGAAGCCATTGCGGAATTCCGCCAATTTTGGATTCTTGCTGTCCGGATTCCACGGGTAAGCGCTTATGACGCCCTCTGCGTTTTCGCCTGCGATTTTAACAAACTCGTCGCAGACGCAGCGGTCGCAGCAAAAGTAGGGTTCCCTCATACCCATCGCCCGCATTTGATTAAGAATCATCGCGCCGTCGCGTGCGTCGCCCCAGTGTATGATTGCATCCAGGTTCTCTTTGCTCAGCCGTTCCAGTTGAAGCGAGTAATCGCTTATGCCTAATGCGTATGCCATTTCCAGGATGATTGGATGGCCGAGCCGGCGGCTTCCATCGTTAATTTCTCGCACGCCAAACCGCCCGTATCGGTTGCTCGCCCGTATCACGCCCACGCGCTTGAAGCCAAGTTTTTTATACAGGTAATCCACGAGCAGATAGCATTGCTGGCGGTCGTCGCCGATGCAGCGAAAGACCCACGGGATATTTGTCTCGATGAATGTCGGGTCCGTGTCGCCCGAGTTCATCATTAGAATCTCAATCTTGAGCGCTACGCGAATTGCGATGTGGCTGTTGGCGCCGTCAATCGTGCCTAAGATGGCCCAGACCTCGTCTTTGTATGCCTGTTTGATTATTTCGTTGCCCGATGAGCCCCACAGACCGTTATCGTTGCTTATCACAAGCTCGAAGGGTATTTTGCGTTTTAGATACCCACCCTTATCGTTATGCTGCTCTATCGCAAGCTGTGCTCCCTGAAGCATCTTGATACCCAGCGACTCTTCGTGGCTTTTTCCGCCGGTCGCCACGGATACTGTGGACATAATTGGCCCGATAAATCCGATTTTGACGGTCTCCACGTGGTCCGGCTCAGGGATAGCCCGGCCGGCGCCGGTGTATTCTATCTGCAAAAGAAAATGGCGTTTGTGCGGCTCCACGTGCCGGAAGGGCTCCACGTCCTTTGACGTATGCGCGTAGGTCTTGTCCTGCTTCAATCCAAGATTTGGTGCCTGATACGCATTCAGGCGGTTGATTACATCCAGGACCTTCAAAGTCTCATCGTCCACCTCGAAAGGACCTTTCAAATCCCCGAGTTTGTAAGCAGGCTGGTTTGGCTCAGCAAATGTCGCAGTTACGACAAGAAGCGTAACGATTGATATGACAATTTTTTGTTTCATAATTACCCTCACTTCCAGCAGCTTTTAGTTTTTAGTTTTGGCAGTAAGCCATTCTGGATTTTCTTTTACCCCTGCATAATAGCCCTTGCCGATGGCCCAGCCGAGTCCTTTACCGGTTGCCACCCAGACATCGTTGCCATCGGTGTCGATATTGATAATAAAGTTATGCGGCACGGCTTTTTCCATATCAACCGTTCTGAGCAGCTTGCCCGCCTGGTAAACCTGGGCCTTGCCGCCCAGCGTGTTTGGGTCGCGGGTATATGTAACCACACTTTCCGTAGGGAAATCTGCGACCACTCCGAGGCCCTTATCCATAGCGAAGTAGCACTCATCGGCGCTGCGGGCCTTGACGTTGTTGGTAAAATCGCTGGGTAGTCCCGTCTCATCCGCATAAAATCCGCGCCAGTGGCGGCCATCGTAGCGAGAGTTGCCGAAATACGTGGAAATCCACAGGACGTCCTCCGCAGGGCTTACGCCGGTTACAATCACGTGGATAATCCCGTCGTCCCGGTACAGGTCTATTTCCATTTCTCCATCGGGGTCGAGATAGACCTTCCAGCTCTCCTTCTTACAGTCGAATTCCAGACAGCCGCTGCCCCATACGGCAAGAAAAATCTTTCCTTTGCCGTCGTATGATACGCCGTAATTCCAGATTTCTTCCATCGGGGCATTTTTCTCCGTAAATATTGTCCATTCGCCGGTTACTGTGTTGAATCTGCTTGCGCCTGCGGTTGTGGCAGCCCATACATTGTCATTTTCTACCGCAATGCCATAGACGACATCGTTGACTAAGCCGCTATTGAGCTGGTTCCAGTGGTCAAATCTGCCGCCGCTGAAGCGCGCCAGGCCGCCCCCAAATAGTCCAATCCACAGCTCTCCTGTCTTGGGATGAACCTCGAGCGCAGTAACCGCTCGCCACGGAAGACCGTCCTTTTCTTTCCAGCTTTTTATCTTGCCGGTTTTTTTGTCGATAAGGGCTAAGCCATCGTCCGTGCCGACCCACACGCGCGGGCCGTCTGCTTTGACGGCGAATATGTGGTCGTTAGGAAGGCCGTCGTTGACTGTAAAATGCTTCCAATTTGTATAGACATAAGGTAGAGCGACTAATTTTCGATTGTCAATTTTCGATTGTCGATTGTTACTGCCCAGAGCCGTCTCTAAATCGTAAATAATAAATTGAAAATTGAAAATTCCTATGGCTAATAGCACTGTAGTGTATTTCATTGTATTTCTCCTACAGCGTCTTAATAAATTCAATCAAGTCATTCAACTGGTCTTTTGTCATATCGTTGGTAACTCCGTGCCGGTCTGTGGGATTATACCTTGTCCAGATTTCCTCCAGTGTGTCACAGATTCCGTTGTGCAGATATGGGGCTGAGTCGTAGATATTATTAAGGTGCGGCGTGTCAAACTTTCCTTGTCTATCCGGCCACATTTTTGTTCCAACATCGTGGCGCAGGCGGTCGGTGTAGAGCGGCGGAAAGTGGCAGCCAGCACACCTTTTTTCCTTCGGGATAACACGACCATCGTTGGCCCTTGCTCTTTCAAACACCTGTTTGCCGCGACGCTGAGCCGGCGTAAGCTCTGCGCCCAAAGGGCGATAGCGGTTTGGAGGCCGCGGGATTGTGCATATATAGTTATCGACCGCAGAGAGTTCTTCGGGCGTGAACGGCTGAAGTCGCGTGAAAAAAACCGATAAACGCGGCCCGCATTGTCTTTGCAAGCTGGGATTGGTTCCTTCCCATTTGAATGGAGCCGTGTCTAAAATCCCTCGCAGCGTCCGGTTGTCAACGGGGCTGATGCCGATTCCATCCGGCTCAATGTCGTATGTAATGCCGTCGATGTGTCCGTCAGGATGGCAGCTATGGCAGGAAAACTGCCGGTGAAATGTGATGTTTGCGCTGTTGAATAATCGCTCGCCGTAGCGGGCGGTAGTAACAACTTCGGGTCCGCCCAAGTCCATCCGACCCGTTACTTCCAGCCGTTCAATGTCAATTGCTGTCAGCGAGTCATCCAGAGCATTTGCCACGAAAGCGGTCTTGCCGTCCGGCGCAATGACAATCCCGCGAGGACCGTGTTCGGTAGGTATATGACTAATGACAAACTCTGTGGATTTACCCAGATGGTTGGGAAAGATGTGCTTGCGGTCATATTCGGAGGCGGTTTCGAGCATAGATATAAGCTTGGCAATATCCACCACGGCCACCCGATTTGAGCCGGAGCTTGTTACAAGGGCGAATCTCCCGTCGGGTGTTATTGCTACATCTGCTGGGTCGGGGAAACATAGACCCGGCTCATCTAACAAAACCTGGTCAGCTCGACCGTTTTTCCAGATGATTCCCAGGCCGTTGGTAATCGTCCACCCCTGAAGCAGTCGCGTCATCGGAATGTTGCTCTTGGTGCGCATCAAAGTGACTATCGCAAAATCACCGCTCGGATGCCATGCTACGCCCTGGAGAAGATTGGCTGAGGGGACCAAAAAACGCTCCTCGACAACGGCGGAATTGGCGTCGATAACGGTAACCTCGGAGACCGGCGGCTCGCGGAACTTCACAAAACGTGACAGCGTATGCGTTACATAAATAAGACGCTTATCGGCAGATAGTGACAGTGACCATGGGCCTCGGCTCGCGCTCAATCGTTTTACCTCTTTGAGCGTGGCAGTGTCGATAACGGAGATGCTGTCCGAAGAAGTGTTGGCCACATATAAGTATTTTCCCGAGGCGTCGGTTAGGACGCCGTGCGGCTCGTCACCTACTGCAACGGTCGCTATGACCTTTCCGGCGGCTACGTCAATTACCGCAACACTGTCATCGAGTCGATGGCTGACATAAGCACGCCTGCCGTCAGGGCTGAATGTAACATCGTTGGGCTGTCGGCCAACTGCTATCTCGCCGACCTTCTGCCGGCTCTGCACATCCACGATAATTACTGTGTTCGATGCCTCGCAGGCAATATAAAGAATTTTTGCATCCGGGCTGATGGCAATGTTTAGCGGCGTTTTGTAGGGAGGTGTTTCGCCAACTTTTTGAGCGTCGGGTGGGCGAGCAATTTCTGCAGGGGCCTTATCGTTATCGAGCATGGCTCGTTTTTTCAGCGACTCTGGTATGGCGGGCGACTCGTGGCAGCTCTTACAGATTTCTTGAGTAACGTCTTTGAGTCCTGCGGCCCTTGCTGCTGGCCGGTCTCTCATTATTGCTTCCAGAGCATAAGCGCTGCCTGCTCCGTGGCAGGTCTCGCATTCGACGCCCTCATCCAGTCCGTATGACTCGTTAGCGCCGCTGGCCGGTTGGTAATAAATGCCTGTATGGCATTTAAGGCACTGTGGATTGGTCTGCGGGTCTTCTTTGAGGCCCTCCTTTTGGGCTATTTTCTTTGCCTTGTCGCTTGCCAGCGTTGCATACGCGCGGGCGTGGGCGCTCGTCCGCCATTTGCTAAACCGATAGCCCATTGATGGACTGTTGTGACAGCCGGCGCAGGTAAAAACTCCCACGTATTTAGGCATATCCTTTTGCTGGCTGTTTGCCGGGGGAAGCGGCGGAATCCGGCCAATCTCGTAGTTTTCAGGTGTTGGATGGGCGATGTCCTTAAACGCCTTTTCCATATCAATTTTGGGCAGCTTGAGCATCGCTACGTGTGAGCCCTTTTCAAAATGGCAGTTCATACAATCCTGCATCGTCGGTAGAATAAGCCCCGCTTTAACGGATGCCTCCTTGTTGGTCATCACCGATAAATCCACATACTCACTTCCGGGTCCGTGACATTTTTCGCACTGGACGCCATCCAGAACGGAAAAAGTCGGGTCCTTCTCCCATGCCTCGGCGTGGGCGCCGGTAGCGTGACATCCCAAGCACATTGCCGCTTCCTGCGGCTCCTGTGGAATGCCGCTGAGCTGGGCGATTTTTTTCGACTCCGGCTGGGCAAGCACTCCGTATGCCTGGGCGTGTTTCGATGCAAGCCACTTACTATACTGGTGGCCCATTCCTCTTCCCTCGTGACAATTGGCGCAGACCCTTGCGCCGACATAGACCGGCTGCTTCTGACCGGAATCTTTTGCCCAGACTGAGCCGCTGATGGTGATAGTTAGGGCTATGGTTAAGAATCTGCGCATTTTTATCATTTATTCTTTCTGTCGTGGTTTCTGGATTACCTTGAGAATCTGGTTTGGCTTTACATCTGTTAGTTTCGTGGTGCTTTTGTCCGGCCAGCGAATCTCAACGCTATCTGCTTTTGCGGTGCCCCCTAATCCGAAATGACATCGCGGGTCAACCTGGCCGAGGTAGCACCTCACAGGGATTAAATCCTGTATCTGGATTAGAGAGCCGATGGTAACGGTAATTCTTGCGCCGATGGCGTCGGTTTTGCCGTTAGGTAGTTTTGCATCAATCATTAGCCAGTTGTTTTTGTTGCCGCCGTCGTTTCGCAGCAGTCGCGCTCTGTCGTTGAGGTTCACTACAAGAAGGTCTATGTCGCCGTCATTATCATAATCGCCGCAGGTTGAGCCGCGGCCGACATATTTTTGTTTGAAGTATTCGCCTGATTGTTTTGCCGCGTCTATGAAGTTGCCCGTGCCGTCGTTTCGCGCAAGCACGTCTTCCTCGGGATATTCGTGGTGGGGGTCACCGTTGGCGACAAAGACGTCTAAGTAGCCGTCACAATCATAGTCAAACAGAAGCCCGCCCCAGCCGGTATATTGCCCGCATATCGCCGCCAGATTCGATGGTGATGTTCGGTCTTCAAAGTATTCCTTTCTATTCATTAAGAGACACCCGTATCCCATATCAGGAATATATACATCCAGCCAGCCGTCGCGGTTCACATCGCCGGTAACAGGTCCCATCGAAGAGACACCCTGCCCCCCCTCGCCGAATGCCAGCCCCATTATGAGGCCTTCGTCGGCGAAGGTGCCGTCGCCTTTATTCCTGAAGAAGTAGTTTTCCATAGCATCGTTTGCCACGTAGATGTCGAGTAAGCCGTCGTTGTTGAGGTCGGCTACGGTAGCGCTCATAGCACGTCCGTTAGGCCGAAAAATTCCTGCCTCCTTCGTAACATCGGTAAATGTGCCGTCGCCGTTGTTGCGGTAAAGCGCATCCGGCTGGCCATTGTAGCTCAATGGTCCCGGGTAGCCGGCAGCGGCGTAATACGAGCGGAATTTGCCGCTATCGTATTCGAGGTAATTAGCGACATAAACATCGAGGTCGCCATCGCCATCATAATCAAACCATGGGGCCGAAAGACTCCACCTCGGATTGGCCAGCCCAGATGCTTGTGATATGTCCGTAAAAGTCCCATCGCCGTTGTTGCGGTAAAAGATATTCGGCCCGTAATTGAGCACATAAAGGTCGAGGTCGCCGTCACCGTCGAAATCAGCAGCCGAGCACCCGACCCCGAAGTTATCGCCGCCGCCCACACCTGCCTCCTCGGTAACATCGGTAAATGTGCCGTCGCCGTTGTTGCGATACAGATAATTGCGAAGTTTCCCCTTCAGCTCCCGCCCGCGGTTGTCACTGACATCTTTATGCCAGCGTCCGTTGGGAAAATAGATGTCCAACCACCCATCCCCGTTGTAGTCGAAAAACATTGCTCCGCTGCCTGTGCCCTCGACAATGTTGCTTAGCTCAAAGTCGCCGTAGCTTTGCTTAAAATGGATTCCCGCATTGTCGGTAACGTCGGTAAATACGGGCAATTGATGTTCCGCTCCACCGGCGTTGGAAATTTGAAAGGTTATTAGTATTATTGCTAACTTTAGTTTCACTTTTTCTCGTCTCCGGCGCAGTCCTTGCCCGCCGCTACGTATGGCGGGTCAATTCCCCGGCAGGTTATCAGGTCCCACAATGCCGTCCCACAGTGCACCCATATCTATCCATTCGACAAAGGTGCGTTTTTCATCTTCGGTCAGCGCCTCCGACCCTTCCGGAGGCATTTTTAATATCGGCTCACGCAAGCAGATACTGTTGTCCCACGGCCTTGAAGTGTTATGTCCGAAAATATGCCAGATAAGTGGGCTGGTTCTTGCCGTGCCGGGGGCAACATATTTGCCGCGACCGCTCTGTTCCCCGCCGGCAAGCAGCTTTTCATAGCAGTTCGCAAAGTATGCCTTGCGCCCCTGTCGGATTGTCATCGCTCTCTCCGATGCAAAATGAGGCGCTGCGCTTGGAGCGGTGTGACAGGTAAGGCATTTTTTAGAGAATATCGGCATAACGTCCCGGCGGAAATCCACCGTCCGCCTTCGCTCCGGCGGCAAAGTCAATTTCATTGATGCCCGGCCAAGTGCCTTGACGGAAGTATTTTCGGGAGTCAGTTCGCCGTCCTCATGACAGCCAATGCAGCCCCTCGGTTCATGATTTTTGACCCATATCCACCCACAGGTTCGTAGTGCCATTCCGTTGCTGTCGAGTGTTTGGAGCTCAAGCGGTGTGTTGGCGGGCAGCTCGATGTTAAATGAGCCGTCATCCTCTACCGGAATCTCGCCCAAAATCCGGCGCTGTGCGATGGAGATAATCCCGGCAAGCCCAGACCCTCGCACATCTGCGGCGCTATCTATCGTCTCTTTTGTAACAGAAATTCCTTCGAGGACACGCAGCTTTTTAATTGTTCCGGCAGGTAGCCGCTCCGGCTGATTGAAATCGGAGATATACACATTAAGGCAGTATAGTTTGCCGTTAGGGTCATCTTCTGAAACCACGCTTGAGCGGCCATCCGGCTCCTGCCGCCGGTATATCGCCTTTGGCTGTATGTCGTGATAATCCGGACTATCGAAAATCAGTTTGGATTGTCCCGTCGATGGGTCAAGCAGATAGACGCCATAACTGCCTGTATAGTCCGCAGGTCTTTGAGAGACAAGAATCTTGCCGTCAGGCAGCGGCGACGGCGAATGAAAAAAGCCGTCGGATTGTTTGGTTATCTGTCGATACGAATGAAGCGGCCTTCGTAAAGTTACACATCCGAGAGTGCCGCCACCGTCCCACGCGAGCGTGTCGGCTTCGACAAATACCGCCAGCTCCTTAGTGGTGCAGGGCATAAGTTTTATTGGTTTTCCTCCGCCGGTGGAAAATAGCGCACAATCTGTCCCATCGATATTGACGGCAAATAACGCAAGCCGCTGGTCCAGGCTCGAACGGCTGGCCAACTGTCGGGCAAAAAGAATTCGCCCATCATACATAATAGATGGGTCCATATCGCTGGAAAGATTGAAGGTCAGCCGTCGTAAAGTCGAGCCGTCTAATTTGCATGAGTATAAGCTCGTAACCGGCCCGACGCTGTATTCATTTAGCATGCCGTCTTCTGACCTTACAAATGTAAGCTGATACCAGGGCTTCGGCGAATCGAGTGTATAGAGTGTTGCCTGATACGAGGGGCTTCGGCAGTCGCCTAAGTTGTCGGTTATCTGTTTCACATCCAAGCCATCTATTGTCATTTCAAAAATGTTCCAATGGTCAACCGCTGCCCTTTTTCCCGCAAATAAAATATGCGAGCCATCGAATGAAATCTCCGGGTCGCAAGCGCTGTGAAAGCCGCCGCTAAGAACCTTTACCGACCCGTCTTTGCCGAAGCCGGAAACCTTAACTAATCGAGCACCATCGCCAAAGTTTACCCGCCATTCGTGTGGCGGGTTTATCCGGCCCACACCGCCGACACCAGTGGCTCGTTGCTCGGTGTTTCCTTTGGGAGCTTGCGTAACGACAAATGGATATTCAATACGGGACTGTGTAGGTGGTTGTGATGAGGGTCTTTTTTCCGAAGCGTCTGCTGCAAGTAACTCCGGGAAGATAATAAATAACAGGACAAGAATGACCCTGAATTGCCCCTGCCTGTGTTTGGGATGTGTCAAACCGGCCTTTTTCACCTGTGTTTCATTGCCCCTAAAA
>CAZKOQ010000018.1:18293-19794 GCA_964554425.1 uncultured Pirellulales bacterium
TCGGCAACTAAAACATCGGCTTCTCTCCGTTGTTAGCATAAATTTAGGTAGTGAATTGGGGTCTATTGAATTTAAAAAGTCGCCGGCTCCTCGCCATCCAAGTCGCGACAATCTCATCCCATCATCTATAAAGGATAAACGGTTAGACGATTAGACAGGTGACAATAGACATATCAGTTGTGGTTTTATAAAGACCACGGTGAGCGCATAGCACGTGCACGCATACGGTCGGCATCCGGGTCGTCAATGAAACGTTCCTTTTGCGGGTCCCATCGAAGTTTCCTGCGAAGAATCATCGCGATGTTGCCCAAATGGCACAAAGTGGAGGTGCGGTGTCCGGTTTCTGCGTTGGCAATCGGCTCTTTTCGGGTCTTAATGCAATCTAAGAAATTTTGCTTGTGGTCTCGGCTCTCGTATAGGTGAGTTTCGTCTGGCCCGATTGTCTCTTTTTTTAGCGTTTCCGGCACGGTTTCCAACTTCCCGCGGTCAACATATACTGAGCCATCAGCTCCCTCAAACTTTGTTCCTGACCCGCCGGTTTCGCAAATTACCTTAGTGCCATTGGCGTAGGTGGCCTCGAAATAGACCTTTGTTGGGACGGTGAACAGGCCTGATGTTGGAAATTCGCCGCGACCTTCAATCTCTACCGGCCCTGATTCGTCCATTCCCAGTCCCCACTGTCCAATGTCTAAATGGTGAGCGCCCCAGTTGGTTACCTGTCCGCCTGAATAATCCAAAATGAAGCGAAATTCATAGTGGCAGCGTTGTTTGTTATAAGGCGCCCAGGGTGCGGGTCCGAGCCAGAGGTCATAATCGAAGCCATCCGGCACCGGCTCCGGCGTCCAGGTCGGTTCACAGAATCTGTTATTGCCGGGGATGCCTACGCGGACGGTATGGACCTTGCCGATTCTGCCATTGCGGATAAGCTCGCAGGCGAAACGAAAATTGTCGGTTGAGCGCTGTTGACAGCCGGTTTGCAGGATTCTGCCATAGCGTTTAACCTCATCTGCAAGTACTCGGCCTTCAGCTATCGTAAAAGTCAGCGGTTTTTCGCAGAACACGTCTTTGCCCGCCCGCACTGCTGCAATCGAAATTGGCACGTGCCAATGGTCGGGCGTGCAGACTATAACAGCGTCGATGTCGTCCCGTGCTAACAGGTCGCGAAAATCATTGTAGCAGGATGTCGGCTCAAGCTTTGCAATCTGGCGTGCTTGTTCGCGAAAATTGGCATCGACATCGCAAATTGCAATAACCTGACAGCCGGGCTGCCCTATGAATCCTTTCATATTGCTTGCCCCCTGGTTCCCCACGCCGATGCTGCCTATCGTGATACGGTTACTCGGTGCATCCGCACCGAACACCGAAGATGGGACAATTATGGGCAATGCAATCGCCGCACTTGCTGCAACTGCTGAACGTTTTAGAAATTCTCTGCGTGTTATCGACAAACTGTCACCCTGACCCTGAGCGAGCCGTAGGCGAGTCGAATGGGGAAGGGTCT
>CAZKOQ010000019.1:0-19527 GCA_964554425.1 uncultured Pirellulales bacterium
AGACGGTTACGGCCGATGTCGTGCTCTTCAGCGATGACAACTTCTTCACGAACCCAAAGAGAAGCGAAAAGCTTTGCGATCTGATTACCGAGAGCAAGATCAAGAAAATCTTTGTCGCCCAAACCCGGATTGACGTCGCAAGGCATCCCAGGGTCCTCGACAAGGCAGAGAAAGCGGGTTTCAAGATCTTTCTGATCGGGATCGAGTCGCCGCACGACCGTATTTTGAAGCAGCTTGACAAGGGCATCACCCAACAGCAGGTCCGGGATGCGTTTGCGGTCCTGACGCAGTACGACTTCTATCTGCATGGGTACTTCATCTACGGTAACATCGGCGAGACAGAAGAAGAAATGCTCTACATCCCAAAGTTCGCAAAAGAAATCAAGCTGGATTCCATCAGTTTCCAGAAGCTCCGTATCGAGAAATTTTCGCCTTTGAAGGAGCTGGTTGAGGCAACGCCGGGCTACCACTACGGACATACCGGCGGTCCTGTGTATTCGGACCGTTATGGGCGAAATGAGCTCAAGCAAATCCGCAACCGCATCCGCTCGGAGTTCTACAATCTCCCACAGCTCATCCATATTTTCAAAAAAGCCCGCCGAATCGGGCTTGTCGGCGGGCGCGACTTGATAGGTGCATTCTTTCTACCACTCCTGATGTATAGGTCGGTCAAAAGAAAACGCGAAAAAAGAAATAGATCCCGGCATCTCGTCGGCCGCCCGGCGGATCCTGGAGCATCAAAATCTGCCACCTGATTTGGCTTTAGTTGTGGCCGAGTTGATTGTCAGGGATTGCAAATAGCTCATCGCCAGGAGGAGGTTTTGAGCCAGTCATCGGCGAGGAGGGTGAGGTCATATAAGTCAACGATTCGGTTTCTGTCCAGGTCGGCAGGCGTGAAAATAGTCGAATAATCGTGCCATCCGCTATCCCACCAGCGGAGACCGGGCTGCAAGTAGAAACTCGAGCGGTTGGCGAAGTAGGCGAAATCCTCAAGGTTCATCACGCCATCGTTGTTGATGTCGGATAGTATTGCCCAATCGTAAGGTGGGATACTTGCCTGATTAGTGCCGCCATAGGCGCCGATATCGATGCGAAGGTTATGGCCGAACTGGTTATTGGGGTCATCGGGGACAGCAATCATCTCCTCGCCGAGCAGAGAATCTGGACTGCCGGCATCAATGCAACGGCTGGTAACATCGTCCCAGGTCCAGGTTTTGCGTTCTGCGTCCCATCGCCAGCCGGCGCTTTTGAGGTGATAGTCGCCATCCACCCAGTAGTCATCGCTGATGTCGTTTGGTGTGCCATTCGGATGCCAATAGCCGGGGCGAACAAAGCAGGGGTCACATTCAATATTGCCGACGCCTTTGTAATAGCCGGCGCCGCTGCGAAGGCAGCAGTAATTAACCGGCGGAGAGTAAGGATAATAGCTGCTGCCCGGCGGCCAGTAATCCGGGTCCGGCTCCGGCGGGATGGGGCAATCGAGATTGTCCCAGATGATACAATTGGTTATATAAAGCCCCCAGCCCCAGTCATAGTAATAGCTGGTGCCTCCGCCTGTAATCCCATACCACTTATGGCCGGTGAAGGTGCAGTTGACCAGGGCGCTGCCATAGTATGAATAGTCGATAAGGCCCGCATCTCCGTTTCCGGCGAGGATGCAGCCGACAAAATAGCCGGCTGTGTTGCTGGTAAGATAGACGGCATCGGGAGAGTTGGCGATAAACTTGCAGTAGCGGAATTCCGGATATGAGTCCGAACAGGTGCCGCAGCCGTCGATGTATATAGCGCCGCCGTGCGGATAAACGCCGCTCCCCGGGTATCCGCTGCCAGGAGGAAATCCGGTAACAGAGGAATCACGCTCTGCAGAGTTGGCAATGAAGGAGCAGCGGATGAATAAGGGGCTGCAATTCCAGCCGGACAATACACCGCCTTGGCCTATGGCGCGATTGTGACTGAAGATAGAATCGATGACAGTGGCATAGTAGTTAGCCAGAGCGCCGCCGAAATTGTAGGAAATAATGCAGTTGGTGATTTGGTCGGCTAAAACTACACTTCCAGAGTTATCAGTGATAATACTATTCTTGACGGAACTGTGTTCGCCGCCATACCAAGTATAGTTCCGCAGATAGATTGCGCCGGCGTAACGAGCAGAGTTGGCAATAAACTTGCAGTGGTCAACTATCGGCGTGCCGCCATACGAGGCGTCAGTTGGGCCGGCATATAATCCGCCGCCGCATTGATTTTCATAAGCAGTGCCATTGGCATTGCCGGCGGTAACCGTGAATCCATCGAAGGTTGTGCTTGAGTTACAGTCGAAAGCAGTTACGACATGGAAGCTGTTGTCGGCACGGCTGGGATGGTAGAGGAGGCCGCAAGGGTCTGGGATGGGGACATCGTTTCCGTCTATATCACCGCTGAGGACAGTTTCATACTTGGTGAAATCACGGGCATTGGGGTCGGGCGCTCCTATGCCGGCGTAGCCGCCTTTGTAGGCGATGCCATTGATGAGGCAAAATGATGCCTGGCGGTCTTGCGAGAAGGGCTTGGCGGGCTTATAAATGCCCTTTGCTACCCTGATTTCTTTGATTATATCAGGCACCAGAGCAGCCAGAGTTAAGGCATCCTGGAGGTCGGTGAAGGCATCCTGCCAGCTGAAACCGGAGGCGGCACCTTGGGCATTGGCATCGACATACAGAATGGTTGAGATATATTCGTTATCTTCTTCGAGGGCTTTAACCACAACAGGCGCGAAGCGGGGTGCATCGAGCCAGAAGAATGTGCGGCCTTTGAGGAAGTCAACATCCTCGGATGCAGCAAGCGTTACCGTTTGGGGCTTCCGATAGTTGGAAGAGTCGAAGGTCAGGATTGCGCCGGAAAGGACTGTGATGTCCGGGTCGCCGCAGAAGTATTTTACCGTCACCTGAATCTGGCAGAGCGGGTCGCTCGATAGGGCAACATCAAAGGTTGCGGTTTGACCTTCAGGAACGATGATGAAATCAGAGCTGACTAAAAGGACATAACCGGGCTGAGGCCCTTCGTAAGAGCCGAGGTCAACGATTGGGGGCGTTCCATTGCCATTATCCGGCGTGTTGGGGTCATCGGAAAGACGGGGCTTTGTATCGAGGTCTAACGGAGTAGGTTCGTTTGTGTCGCCATTTTGGTTGAGGTCGAAGATGTCGGGCAGAATTGCATCGTTGTCGCCTCTGTCGATACAGGGTGAGCCGGGTTGCAAATGGTAATCGCCTTCAACCCATATATCGTCACCGGAGTTCTTTGGTGTGCAGGGGTCAAACCAATAGCCCGGCTGGACGAAGCAGGGGTCCTGGTCGAAATTACCTGTTCCGGGCCAGCCGCCTTGGATGTCACTGTAATAGACAACGCAGTTACGGCCATATATTTCTTCGTAGTCATTGCCCCATACGATGCAGTTGGAAATAGCATCGCGAGACAGCTCCTGGCTATATATGCCGCCGCCATAATGGGCGGAGTTGCCGCTGATGGTGGAGTTGATAATAACGGGTTCGCTGTCTCTGGTATTGTAGATTGCTCCGCCGCAGTTGGCTGCAATGTTGCCGCTAAATAAACAGTTGCTGATGATGGGATTACTTTTGTTTATGTTTCGGATGGCGCCGCCCCAGTCGTAAGCGGAGTTGTTAGTAAAAGTGCAGTGGGAGATTATGGGATTACTGTTGGAGTTGTTGATGGCGCCGCCGTCGTTGTCGAGAGCTACATTCTTAATGAATGTGCAATTGAGGAATATGGGGCTGCTGTTGAGGTTGTTGACTGCGCCGCCATCGAAGGCGGCGGAGTTTGCGGTGAATATGCAATTGATGATTGTTGGACTGCTATCGTCGCAGCGGATAGCACCGCCGCCGTGGCGATTTGAGTATTCACCGAAGGCATAGCCATTGGTGATTGTGAAACCGTCCAGGACGGCATTGGCGTCTTCTTTGCTTTTGAAATAGAATCCACGGTGGGGGAATTGCGGGGAGCCGTTGCAGTCGATTATGCAGGTTTCGGGGCCGTTCCGGCTTGTTACAGTGACGGGCTTGCCTCTAAAGTCGATGTCTCTGTTGCCGTCGCCGGTGTAGCGGCCATCGGCAACAATAATTGTATCGAAGCGTTCGGCGGCATCGATGGCCTGCTGAATGGTTTTGTAATCGGATGGCACAGATAATGTGTGGGGCGAATAAATGCGGACAGTCATCTCCCGCTGGAGAATGTTGGTGAAAACTGCGAAGGTGGCACGAACAGTTACATCCTGGGTTTGAGGCAAGTCGGCGGTCGTAAGCAGGCCGGCGACAATAGTGCCTGCGCTGTCTGGAATAACCTCCCAGGTAGCTAAATCCGTTACATCTACGTCGGCGCCGGTATCATAATGAGCGATGGTTGTGTATCGTGCCTTGCTGTTTTCCATCACTTCGCGAGGGCCTGTGAGAAGAAGAATCACAGGCAAAGAGACCTGTGATACCATTTTACCGTCAATAACGGCCCCACAGACGGTGTATCGGGCGTTAATGGTAATATTGCCGTAATAGTCTATTTTGCCGGTGGTGAGCAGGCCGTTGGAATCAAAGTGTCCGCATTCGGGCGGGTCAAGAGACCAGAGGACACGATTAGAGACATCTATGATTGTGCGGCCATCGTAGCATGCCTTGGCGGTGAACTGGTAGGTAGCATTTTCTCCAATTTTTTGTGGACCAGTTACAACCAGCCCGTCTGGGATGGAGATTTGCAGGGGCACCTGGGCTTTAAGGGCGATGCCGGATATGGGATATTCAGCAGTAACGGTAGGAGTCAGAGGCGTCTCTATGCGGCCGAGGGTCAGGATTCCGTGGTCATTGAAGCCGCCACACTGTGGCGGTGTCAGCGACCAGATTGTTCCATTGGTTACGTTTATGCCAAGACCATTGCCGTCATAGGCAACGGCATAAAATTGGCCCGAAGAGACCTCCAGCATTTTTTCCGGGCCGAGTATCTCGATGCGCACCAGCCGGTCGGCTGCGTAGTGCAGCTCATCGGCGCCCATATCAACGCGGGGGCCAAAGACGCGGGGCTGGCCGTCAATGTCGGTTAGTCCCGGGTAATGTGCCGCGGGGTCGCCTGCGTCTATGCAGGGCGAGAGCGGTTGCAAGTGAAAGTTGCCATTCGCTGAATCTACAAAGAGCGGGTCCGCGGAGATGTTGCCCTGGATGCCGGTCAAATCAAAAGGGCTTTCATACTCGTCAATCCAATAATTATATGTGTTGCCCCAGACATTGTTGTATGTTATCAGCTCCTTTCTTTTATCCATTAAGCTGGTGTATGTGAAATGAATTCCGTGTTTCCAATTTGTGATAATGTTTCCGGTAATAGCGGGCAGGTCCGTGTGCATTCTATAAATAAAACCGCTTCCAGAGCCAGGGCTTGCACTAACAATACTGTTATTTCTAATTATTGATTGTTTGGTTTTCCAGAAGTATATGCCCGCGTTTGCTCTTATTATATTGTTTTCAATAATGGGATTTGCATTTTCGCGCACTTCGATAGCAGTTCCGGTTGATGTTATGCAACAATGTTTTATCGTAGGTAAAAATGAAGTTTCTGAGTCGTATCTTTGTATTGACAGTCCACCGGATATTGTTAATCCTGACAAGCTACCTGTGGAAATTGTTACTGCCCATTGCTTTAACTCTTCCTTTGAGATTATGGTTGTATTTACGATGGCAGGGTCGTTCGGGTCGGTGCTTGTCAGAACGATATTCTTTTTGCCGAAGTCGAGGGTTTCCCTGTAAAACCCTGGCATAACGACAACCGTATCTCCATCATTAGAATCATTGATTGCCGGCTTGATGGCATTAAAGTCGGCGGGGCCATCGTTATCGACAGTGATTGTTCGTGACCGGCAGGGGATAGTCCAGCCGAAGACGGAAATGCACAAAAGCGCAAAAAGCAGCTTGTTCACCTCAAGGCCCTCCTTATGGTCTTGATTTCAGATAACATTTTATCGCAAAAGTGGGGTGGATGCAAGAGAAAAATAGAAAGGCAAGAAAAATTAGGTGAAACGGCTGGCTCCTCCAGACGGATTGTCGGCTAAATCCGCCTTTGGCGGGCAATCTGCAAAATACGAGATACAATTCACGAGCTGTGCTGTTCCATCAGCTTTATGAATGTCTCGAATAGATAGCTCGAATCGTGCGGGCCCGGCGAGGCCTCAGGATGATATTGCACCGAAAAAGCAGGGACTTTTTTGCAGCGAATCCCTTCAAGCGTGTGGTCGTTAAGATTTATATGCGTCAGTTTTACAGCTTTATCTTTTAGCGTATCAATGTCCACACAGAAGCCGTGATTCTGACAGGTTATCTCAATCTTTCCAGTAACCAGATTTTTGACCGGATGGTTGGCTCCCCTGTGCCCGAATTTTAGCTTAAAAGTTTTACCTCCCATCGCAAGCCCGATAATCTGATGACCAAGACATATCCCGAATATCGGCACCCTGCCCAGAAGCTTTCTGGTTGTGTCAATTGCATAAGTTACCGCTGCTGGGTCGCCAGGTCCGTTGCTTAAAAATACACCGTCCGGCTTTCGCGCCAGGACATCTTTAGCGCAGGTTCCTGCCGGCACAACCAGGACATCGCAGCCGTGCGAACAAAGCAGCCGCAGGATGTTTTGTTTGATGCCAAAATCAAAGGCGACAACCTTCCACAGTTTTGAGTTTTTTAGTTTTGAGTTTGCTTTGTAACACTTTTTGATAGTTACATCTTTTACTATGTCTCTGCCGACAAGCCCCGGATATTCCTGCAACTTTTTCTTCAGCGCCGGGATACGAAGTTCGCTCGATGAAATGATGCCCCTCATTGCACCTTCGGTCCTGATGTGTTTGACGAGTTTCCTTGTGTCGATGCCCTCCAGGCCGACAACATTATTTTTCTTGAGATAATCGTCCAGCGACTTGCCGCTGCGCCAGTTGCTCGGATAGTTGCAATTTTCCTTAACGATAAAACCTCTGGCAAAGACCTTTCTCGATTCCAGGTCCTCGGTATTTGTTCCATAGTTACCAATCAATGGATACGTCATAGTGATTATCTGCTCGTTGTATGATGGGTCGGTTAGTATCTCCTGGTAGCCGGTCATACTCGTATTGAACACAACCTCCCCGCACCGCTGGCCTTTTGCGCCGAAGGATGCCCCTTCAAAAACCGTTCCGTCTTCAAGTAACAAAATTGCCTTCATAAAATTCAAAACCAAAGGACAATGAACAACGAACTATGAGCTATAAACTTGCAATTCAAACTCCACACTTTTGCACTTTTGGTTTTACGTTTTGCATTTTTCTTCGGTAGTAGGCCTGAATCGGCTTTACATCGAGCTTCTGCTGTAAAAGCCGCTCGATTGCCTTTGCAACGGCTGCTGCGCCCCTTATCGTAGTAACATAAGGCACGCCCCTATCGAGGGCGGTTCTGCGAATTTGAAACGAATCCGCAACTGGCTGCCTGCCCACAGCAGTATTGATAATCAGGTCTATCTTGCCGTTTATTATGTAATCCACAACGTTTGGCCGGCCCTCGCTCATCTTCAGCACAAACTCCGAGGGGATATTATTATTGATAAACGCGATGCACGTGCCCTTCGTCGCAATAATTTTAAGCCCCATACCCTGCAGCTTCCGAGCTACTTCGACGGCCCTTGCCTTATCGTCGTCTTTTACGCTGAAGAACACGTCGCCTTTGGTCGGCAGGGTGTTGCCCGCCGCTATCTGCGACTTTGCGTATGCAATCCCAAAATCATCAGATATCCCCATCACCTCTCCTGTCGAAAGCATCTCAGGACCAAGCAGCACGTCCGTTCCCGGGAATTTCAAAAACGGAAACACCGCCTCTTTGACGGAAAAATGCCTCGGCACAAATTCCTGTGTAAATTTCAACTGGTCCAGCGTCATCCCCGTCATTACTTTTGCTGCCAGCTTGGCAAGAGGCACGCCAATCGCCTTGCTGACAAAGGGAATCGTCCGCGACGCGCGTGGATTGACTTCAAGGATGTAAATCCGGCCATTTTTTATTGCGAACTGAATGTTTATCAATCCCTTGACCTTCAATTCAAGGGCCAGCAGTTTCGTCTGCCTTTTAATGTCTTCTACGATTTTTTTGTCCAAAGAAACAGGCGGCAGTGAGCAGGCGCTGTCGCCGGAATGAATCCCGGCTTCTTCGATATGTTCCATCACTCCGCCAATCACCACCCTTTTGCCGTCGCTGATAGCATCGACATCTAATTCCGTGGCGTCATCGAGGAATTTATCTATCAAAATCGGCCGCCCGCTGGAGACTGCTATTGCCTTATCGACACAGGCCTTTAGCCCCCCCTCATCATACACAATCTCCATCGCCCTTCCGCCAAGGACGAACGAAGGCCGAATCAGCAGAGGATACCCCAGCCCGTTGGCTATCTTCACCGACTCCTGGTAATTTGTCGCCGTCCCGCTTTCGGGCTGACAAAGGCCCAGCTTCTCAACTAATTTGTTGAAGCGTTTGCGGTCCTCGGCCCGGTCGATGCTATCAGGCGAGGTCCCGATTATCTTCGCTCCCGCCCTTTCAAGAGGCACCGCCAATTTCAGCGGCGTCTGCCCGCCGAACTGAACGATGACGCCGTCCGGCCTCTCCTTTTCCACAATCGACATCACATCCTCAAACGTAAGCGGCTCAAAATAAAGCCGGTCTGAGGTGTCGTAATCCGTGCTTACCGTTTCCGGGTTGCAATTGACCATTATCGACTCAATGCCGATTTCTTTCAGCGCAAACGCCGCGTGCACACAACAGTAATCGAACTCAATTCCCTGCCCTATACGGTTAGGCCCGCCGCCGAGAATGACAACTTTCTTTCTGTTGCTCGGATTCGCCTCACATTCTTTCTCGAATGTCGAGTAGAGATAGGGCGTTGTCGCCTCGAATTCCGCCCCGCAGGTATCAACGGTTTTATAGACGGTATGGACGCCAAGCTCTTTTCGCCGCTTCCGCACATCAATTTCATTCGCCCCCATCAACGAGGCAAGATGCCTGTCACTGAAGCCATACTCCTTGGTCTTGAGCATCAAATTACTGCTTATCTTCGCGCAATCCTGTCTCTTTATCTTTTCTTCGAGCTTGAGGATGTCCTTGATATTGTTCAAGAACCAGGGGTCAATCTTGGTAAGACCGTTTATTTCCTCAACGGATACTTTCCGCCGCAGCGCCTCGGCGACATACCAGATTCTGTCCCAGCAGTTTGTTCGCAGCTTTTCTTTGAGCCGGCGAATCGAAAGCCCTTTTTCGACATACTGTTCGCCGAGGGAATACCGGTCGATTTCAAGCGACCTTATCGCCTTCTGCATCGCCTCCTTAAATGTCCTGCCGATAGCCATCGCCTCTCCCACCGATTTCATTTGCACCGTCAGCTCGGGAGTGGCTCTTGGGAATTTCTCAAAGGTAAAGCGGGGCCATTTGACAACGCAGTAGTCGATAGTCGGCTCAAAACACGCCGGAGTCTTCTTTGTGATGTCGTTTGGAATCTCATCCAACGTATATCCGACCGCCAGCAGCGATGCAATCTTGGCGATAGGAAATCCCGTCGCTTTGGATGCCAGCGCCGAGCTTCGCGAAACCCTGGGATTCATCTCGATGACAAACATTTTGCCGTCATCCGGCTTGACCGCAAATTGTATGTTCGAGCCGCCAGTGTCCACGCCGATTGCCCTTATAATCTTAATCGCCGCATCACGCATTATTTGATATTCTTTGTCGGTGAGCGTCTGTGCCGGTGCAACGGTGATACTATCGCCCGTATGAATCCCCATCGGGTCGAGATTTTCGATAGGGCACACAATCACCACGTTGTCTTTGCTGTCCCTCATCACCTCCAGCTCGAATTCTTTCCAGCCGAGAACCGACTCCTCAACGAGCACCTCGCTTTTGGGACTTATACTCAGGCCCCAGTGAATATATTCTTTATATTCTTCGGCGTTGTATGCGACGTTTGCTCCGGTGCCGCCCAATGTATATGAAGGACGAATGATTGCGGGGAAGCCAACGGTTTTGATGATTTCCTGTGCCTCTTCCCACGAGTGTGCATACCCGCTTTCAGGAACAGCCAGCCCGCATTCCTGGATTGTCTTCTTAAATAAGTCCCTCTCCTCCGCCTTCCTAATAGCTCGCAAGCTCGCCCCAATCAGGCGCACGTTGTATCGCCTCAAGGTTCCTCTCTCGGCAAGCGCCACCGCCGTATTTAGTCCCGTCTGTCCGCCCAAGGTCGGCAGCAGACTATCTGGCCTTTCCTTACGAATGATTTTTTCCACGATTTCAGGCGTAATCGGCTCAATGTATGTCCTGTCAGCTATTTCAGGGTCGGTCATTATCGTAGCCGGATTGCTATTAACCAGGACGACTTTGTAGCCCTCTTTTTTCAACACCTTACACGCCTGCGTTCCCGAATAGTCGAACTCACACGCCTGCCCGATAACAATAGGCCCGGAGCCAATAATCAAGAGCTTATGTATGTCCCTTCGTTTCGGCATTTCTTTTTGCCACCAAGGCACCAAGACACCAAGTTTTTTAACTCATAAATTCTTTGTGACCTTGTGTCTTTGTGGCTGATTGTCCTTAATGTGTTACGTAGCGGTTCGTTATGGGCATACGCCTATCCTTTCCAAATGCCTTCGGCGTAATCTTGATGCCGGGGGGCGACTGTCTCCTTTTGTATTCGTTGGAGTCAACCATTTTAATCACCCTGCCGACAACGTCCTTTGGCAAATCCTCCCCGACCAATTCCTTCGCCGACTTATTTTCCTCGACATACCCTTTGAGTATCTTATCGAGCAGCTCGTATGCCGGCAGCGAGTCGGTATCCTTTTGCCCCTCTCTTAGCTCCGCGGTAGGCGGCCGCTCCATCACACTTGCGGGGATAATCCGACGCCGCCAAATCTTGTTCACATACTTGGCCAATTGATAAACCATCGTCTTGGGCACATCTTTTATGACCGCAAAGCCGCCCGCAGTGTCACCGTAAAGAGTCGAATATCCAACCGCGGTCTCACTCTTATTGCCTGTGGTCAGCACCAGATAAGAAAACTGATTGGAAAGAGACATAAGGATTGTCCCTCGAATCCTTGCCTGCAGGTTCTCATAAGCCAAACCGTCGTCACGCCATCCCTCAATATCCATAAGTGCCTTATTGAACTTCTCAAGAACGCTCTCAATCGGTATGGTGCGAAACTCGATGGCTAAGTTGTTAGCAACCTTCTGGGCGTCGGTTATCGTCTCTTCGCTATTAAATCTCGACGGCATCGTTACCCCCACCACATTTTCCGCCCCTATCGCCGCAACGGCGATTGCTGCCGTAAGCGATGAATCCACCCCGCCGCTAAGCCCGACAACCACCTTCTTGAAGCCGTTCTTTCGCACGTAATCTTTTGTTCCGAGAACAAGCGCCTCATAAACTTCTGCAACATCATCCAATTTCTTTCGAGCAGCTCCTCTCGTCTCGCCCCCGACAGCGCGAACAAGCACTTTTTTGCCGCTGCCCCAGCTAATATCTGCAATCAGCAAATCTTCAGCAAACGCCTTGGCTTGGCTGACAACCTTCCCAGTTGAGTCCAGAAACATACTGCGGCCATCGAAAACTAGTTCATCCTGCCCTCCGACAAGATTGCAGTAGGCGACTGCGCACCCGAAATGTTTCGCACATCGGCCGAGCACATCCTGTCTCTGTTTGATTTTGCCCAAATGAAATGGGGATGCGGATATATTTACAATCAAGTCCTTGCGCCGCGTCTGGCCAAAGAATTTGTCCATCCACTCAAGCTGCCATATATCCTCACATATTGTAAGCGCTGCCGCCATTTGGTTAATCTCTATCACCAGCGGCTCCGTTCCGGGCCGAAAATACCTCCTCTCATCGAACACTCCGTAATTTGGCAGGACACTTTTTCGGTAAATATTTTTTACCTTCCCGCCGGTCAGCACCGCAAGCGAATTGAAATACCCCTTCTCGCTTTTCTCTGCAAACCCTGTGATAATAGTTTTCTTTGGACAATCCTTCGCCAGCCGCTCGATGGCAGTGCGGATGTCGCCTAAAAAATCATCCTTCAAGAGCAAATCCTCAGGGGGATACCCGCATACGCTCATCTCGGGAAATACCACGACATCCGCTCCCAGCTTGACCGCCTCATTATAGATGCTGCTCATCGTTTTGACGTTTCCTTCGATGTCGCCTACCGTGCTATTGAATTGTCCCAGTGCTATTCGTAAAGGCATTGGCGGTTTCCTCCTATTTTTTCAAAAGCCCTACAGTTTTGAATTTTGCATTTTTATCCTTCTGGTGCGGATTAAGTTTTACATTTCTTTTAGCCATTTATCCATTGCCTCTGCCGCCTCTCGCCCGCTGTTAATTGCACTTACCACAAGCGAAGCGCCGTTTACCGTATCACCCGCCGCAAATACCCACGGCTCACTCGTCCGGTAATCCTCAACTTTCACGTTGCCCTTATCATCGAGCTCCAAATCCATATTCTTTATTAGGCCGTCGTGCACCACATGCAAAAATCCCATAGCCAGAAGCACCAGGTCGGCTTTTAGAACAAAATCGCTTCCAGATACCTCTTTTATCTTCCATCTTCCTGTTTCTTCAATCCATTCCACCTGGCAGCAATGCACCTCTCCGACGCGCCTTTCATAACCTGAGAAGCTCTTGGTCATTATGCTCCAGAGCCGCTCACAGCCCTCCTCGTGTGAGGATGATGTCCGCATAATCCTCGGCCACATAGGCCAGGGCGTATCCGGTGGTCTTGTCTCCGGCGGCCTCGGCAGAATCTCCAACTGATATATCTTTTTCGCTCCCTGCCGGCGAGCGGTGCCGACACAATCGCTGCCCGTGTCCCCACCGCCAATAACTACTACAACTTTGTCTCGGGCCGTAACTACGCCGTGGTTATTGACCGACTCGCCTGTGCAGCGTCTATTTTGTGCCGTCAGATATTCCAGCGCAAACACGATGTTTTCATATCCCCTTCCCTGCACAGCAAGGTCTCTGGGTTCCCGCGAACCCATCGCCAGGCACACACAGTCAAACATTTTCCGTAGATAGCGGATGGAGATGTCTTCCCCAACATTCATGTCGCTCTGAAATTCTACTCCTTCAGCGGCAAGCTGCTCTATTCTGCGGTCAACAATCCGTTTTTCAAGCTTAAAATCCGGTATCCCGTCCCGCAGCATTCCACCTATCCGCTCGTCTTTTTCAAAAACAACTACTTGGTGGCCTGCCCGTGCCAATTGCTGTGCTGCCGCCAGACCCGCTGGCCCCGACCCTACAACCGCAACCCGCCTGCCGGTTTTCTTTGCAGCCGGCAGCGGTCTAATCCAGCCCTCCTGGAAACCCCTCTCAACAATCTGAAACTCAATATGCCTGATTAGCACCGGCTCATCATTGATAGATAGCGTGCAGGCCGCCTCACACGGCGCAGGGCAGACCCGCCCGGTAATTTCAGGAAAATTGTTGGTCGAATGAAGGTGCTCACACGCCTCCTGCCATCTCCCCTTGAACACCAGCTCGTTAATATCAGGGATATTATTCTTCAATGGACAGCCGGCTCCGTGGCAAAACGGTATCCCACAATCCACACACCTGGCGGCCTGCCGATAAATTTCGTCCGGCGTAAGCGGCAGCTCCACCTCCTTAAAATCCAGCACCCGCTCCACAACCGCCCGATGCTCGGTATCTCGGCGTTTGTATTTAAGAAAGCCTTTGACTTCGCCCATATTGTTACCTGAACACTTCTTCCGTCGCCGGCGTTGTTTCGGTATCTCGCTGTTCTGCCGCCCGCATCTTTGCCAGGGCGTTACGATAGTCCATCGGAATAACTTTTACAAACTTACCGACCATATCCGGCCAGCCGTCTAAAATCTGCTTTGCACGTTTGCTGCCCGTCCATTTCAGATGCCGCTCGATTAGCTCGTGCAGCAGCCGCCTGTCTTCTTCCTGCCAGATGCTTTCAAGCTCAACAAGGTCAAGGTTGCACAGCGTGTCAAATAATTGCATTTCATCGAGCACATAAGCCAGCCCTCCGCTCATACCCGCGGCAAAATTGCAGCCCGTCTGTCCGAGGACCACTACCACGCCGCCGGTCATATACTCGCATCCGTGGTCGCCGACGCCTTCCACAACTGCGGTCGCGCCGCTATTGCGGACTGCAAATCGTTCACCGGCCATACCATTTATAAACACCTCGCCGCTTGTCGCACCATAAAGCACCGTATTTCCTACAATGACGTTTTCGTTTGGCTGAAAGGGCGAATTTTCAGGGGTCTGGACAATTATTCTGCCGCCTGAAAGTCCTTTACCGAGGTAATCATTGCTTTCGCCGATAAGCTTTAGCGTCACACCGGGAGCCAGGAATGCCCCAAAACTTTGCCCGGCGGAGCCGCGAAAGACGATTTCAATAGTCCCATCCGGCAGTCCCACGGGGCCGAACTTCCGCACAATCCGGTTGCTCAAAATCGCACCCACCGTGCGGTTGACGTTGCGTATAGGCATCTCGATTTGAGTTTTTTCTTTTTTTTCAATGGCATTTTTAGCTTTTTCAAGAATTTGCCAATCCAGATTGTCGTCGATTTTGCGCAATTGGCTGTTAGTCTGTCGTATTGCTCTTCCATCTGACGCATCCGGCTGATGGAAGATGGCCGACAAATCAAGCCCTCTGGCCTTCCAGTGCTCAATCGCCTTGCGCGTCGCCAGACGGTCGGCCCTTCCTATCATATCCTCGAACCTGCGAAAACCCAGCTCGGCCATAATCTGGCGCACTTCTTCAGCCACAAAGGACATAAACCGTTGCACATATTCCGGTTTGCCCTTAAATCTTTTCCTAAGCTCCGGGTCCTGTGTTCCGATTCCAAATGTGCACGCCCCTTCGTGACATTTGCGTAGCAGCGTGCACCCAAGCGTAACAAGAGCCGCCGTCCCAAAACCGAACCGCTCCGCTCCCAGCAGCGCCGCCACAACCACATCTCTGCCCGTCTTCATTTGACCGTCGGCCTGGACCCTTATCCTGTCGCGCAGCCCATTCATCACAAGCACTTGCTGCGTCTCCGCTAATCCCAGCTCCCACGGACAACCGGTGTGCTTTATCGAAGAAAGCGGACTTGCCCCCGTCCCGCCATCGTGCCCGCTGATAAGAACCTCGTCTGCATTGCCTTTTGCAACCCCTGCCGCAATCGTCCCGACGCCGACCTCCGCAACCAGCTTGACCGACACATTTGCCTCCGGATTGCTGCATTTAAGGTCGTATATAAGCTGAGCCAAATCCTCAATCGAATATATATCGTGATGTGGCGGCGGCGAAATGAGCGTTACTCCCGGCGTAGAATACCGCAGACGCGCAATCTCAGCCGTTACCTTCTGGCCGGGTAGTTGCCCGCCCTCGCCCGGCTTTGCGCCCTGTGCAATCTTGATTTGCAGCTCTTTGGCATTGGCAAGGTAGTTTATTGTTACCCCAAACCTGCCGCTGGCAACCTGCTTTATGCCGCAGTTTTTTGAATCACCGTTAGACTCATGCTCATATCGCGATGGGTCCTCACCGCCTTCGCCGGTGTTGCTCATCGCACCCAGACGGTTCATCGCAATAGCCAGGCACTCGTGCGTCTCCTTGCTGATTGAGCCGTGACTCATTGCACCCGTGCAGAATCTCTTGACAATTTCGCTCGCCGGCTCGACCTCACTCGTAGGCACCGGCTCACCCGGGACAAACTCAAACAGTCCCCGAAGCGTGCATAGCTTCTGCGACTGGTCGTTCACCGCCTTTGCGTATTCGGCAAATACTTTCGCATCGTTGTTTGTTACGGCTTGTTGCAGGCGTGAAACAGTAACAGGATTCCACAAATGGCGCTCGCCGCCGTGTCTGAAATGGTAGTCGCCGCCAAACTCTAATTTAACAGCTCCCGCAGACCGTTCTATGCCCGACATAGCGGGCTTCGCGACGGCGGGCCGCCATTCAAATGCCGACCTGTGCCGCACAATCGCCTCACGAGCGCACCCCTCAAGCCCAATTCCGCCGATTCTGGAGCTTGTCCCCGTGAAGTACTCGTCAACCACAGAGCTATTTAGCCCAATCGCCTCAAATTGCTGCGCGCCGCTGTAACTGCGAAGCGTCGAGATGCCCATCTTGCTCATCGTTTTCAAAATACCTTTTTTGATAGCGGCAATGTAATTATCCACCGCCTCAGTCTCCTCCATATCGTCTGGCAGTTCACCTTGTTGCCGCAGCAGGTCAAGCGTCTCAAACGCAAGGTATGGATTTATCGCATTGGCGCCGTAACCGCACAAAAGGCAAAAATGCATCACCTCTCGCGGCTCGCCGCTTTCAACAATCAATCCGACATCGCCCCGCATCCCCTTATTGAGGAGCCCTCGGTGAACAGCAGCCGTTGCAAGAAGCGATGGAATCGCTGCCTTCGTTTCGGTTATGTCACGGTCGCTGATTATCAGAAGCGAAACACCATCATTGATGCTCTTTTCTGCCTCGCTGACTAGCGAATGTAACTTGCGCCGCAAGCTCTCGCCCGCATCGCCGGTATTTGCCTCGAAGACAGCCGGGATAGTTGCCACCTTAAAATCAGCCCGACTAACCGTCCGCAGCCGCTCAATATCCTGATTGGTCAGAATCGGATGGGGCAGCTTCAATTGTCTGCAGTGCTGTGGCGTCTCATCCAGAAGATTTTGCCGCCTGCCTGTGAACACCATCAAGCTCATCACCAATCCCTCGCGCAGCGGGTCAATCGCAGGGTTAGTTACCTGCGCAAAGAGCTGCTTGAAATAGCTAAACAGCAGCTTCGGCCTGTCCGACAAAACCGCAAGGGGCGTGTCATCACCCATCGACCCAAGCGGCTCCTGAGCATCAAGCGCCATCGGCGTTAAAATCATCTTTAGCTCTTCTCTGGTATAACCAAACGCTCGCATTCTCTGTAAAATTGTCCCAGCGTCGCTTTGCACGGGTCCGGGCGTGTCAAACAGGCCGCGAAGCTCAATCCTGTTTTGCTCCAGCCATCTGCGATATGGTTTCTGCCGCGAGACCTTGCTTTTTATGTCGTTGTCGGTAATTATTCGCCCCTCAACGGTATCGACTAAGAACATACGTCCAGGCCGCAAACGACCTTTTCTGATAATTTTCTCAGGTGGAAACTCTACAACCCCTGCTTCACTGGCAAGGATTACCAGTCCGTCAGTGGTAACCAGGTATCGACAGGGTCTCAAGCCGTTGCGGTCAAGCGTCCCGCCAATCAGCCGGCCGTCTGTGAAGACCATCGCCGCCGGCCCATCCCACGGCTCCATTATCGCTGAGTGATATTCATAAAATGCGCGTTTGTCCGTGCTGATGTGGTATTTGGCCCCGAATGCCTCCGGAATCATCATCATAATTGCGTGCGGCATACTCCGTCCGGCCCGAACCAAGAGTTCAAGGACGTTGTCAAAGCACCCGGAGTCACTCAATTCCGGCGCCAAAACAGGCAGCAGATCCTTGATATTGTCTGCGAACAAGCTGCTTGCCATTTTTGGCTCGCGCGCCTGCATCCATATACGATTGCCTCTTAATGTATTGATCTCGCCGTTGTGAGCTATACAGCGAAATGGCTGTGCAAGCCGCCAGTTTGGAAATGTGTTCGTGCTGTAGCGCTGATGCACAATCGCAAGGGCCGACTTTACTCTACTGTCCGCCAGGTCCGGATAGTATGCGAACAACTGCCACGCCATAAACATTCCTTTGTAGCAAATCGTCCTGCACGATAATGACGTGACATAAAAATCCTCACCCTCCTGGCCAAAAGTTTCTCTAACCAGCCGCTCGGCCCGTCTGCGTGCCAGATATAAATGCCGCTCGAAAACCTCTTCTTCCAGCCCGGCACCGTCCACAAAGATCTGCCTTATAGTCGGCTCCGCTGCCAGCGCTATCGGGCCGAGACAGTCGTTCCGCACAGGCACCTCTCGCCACCCAAGCACCTTCGTCTTGTAGTAGCCAATCGCATCTTCTAATATCTTTTCGCATCGCTCTCTAATCTTGGCGTCTTTCGACCCAAATACCATTCCGACTCCGTATTGAGATGTCTTGGGTAGTGAGAAGCCCAGATTTTCACAATAGGCAAAAAAAAACTCGTGCGGAATCTGAAACAGAATCCCCGCCCCGTCGCCTGTGGTCTGGTCTGCCCCTGCTGCCCCTCTATGATGCAGATTTAGTAATATCTGCTTGCCGTATTCAATGATAGAGTGGTCGCGCCTGCCCGAAATATTTACAACGGCGCCGATGCCACAGCTATCGTGCTCATACTGCGTCTGATATAGACCCTGGTTTTTCAGCTTTAGAGCCATTGTATTTTCCGGTTTATTTATCCCGGCTTAGCCACCAAAAAGAATCTCTAGGGTGAGGTCATATCCTGTTCCTTAATCAAATAAGCAAATTACTATACGCTGCCTTCTGCTCCCCGGCACACCGATTCTCTTAATAGATTCTATAAACAAACCTCATATCAGAAATGTTCTGCCTCAAAGCGCAATTCCACCCCCTCGCACTGGCGTAAGCCATCTTGACGATAACGATTATCGACCATCGACTGACGACTTTCAAACCGGCTGTTCCGAAAAAAAGTCAAGTTTGTTTTAGCTGTCATAGTACAGGTGAAACTCATAGGGATGCGGCCTGAGCGCAAGCTCGTTAAGCTCTTTCTCGCGTTTCCATTTAACCCAGGCCTCGATTACGTCATCGGTGAACACATCTGCTGCTGTCAGGAAATCATTGTCCTTTTCAAGTGCATCAATCGCCTCGGCCAATGACCCGGGTGTTTTTGGATATTTTGCCAGCTCCTCGGCAGTCATCTCGTAGATGTCTCTGTCCAGCGGCTCGCCCGGGTCAATTTTATTTTTAATCCCGTCTATCGCCGCCATCAGCATTGCCGTCCACGTCAGATACCCGTTAGCCGTCGGGTCAGGGCAGCGAAACTCCAGCCGCTTGGCCTTCGGCTTGGACGAGTACATCGGTATTCGAACACCCGCGGAGCGGTTGCGCGCACTCATTACCAGATTAACCGGCGCCTCAAAACCGGGCACCAAGCGGCGATACGAATTCGTCGTCGGCGCCGCAAATGCCAGAATCGCAGGCGCATGCTTGAGTATGCCGCCGATTGAGTATAGGCCGATATCGCTCAAGCCCGCATATCCTTTTCCTGCAAATAATGGCTTGCCGCCTTTCCACAGTGAAAAGTGCGTGTGCATCCCGCTGCCGTTGTCCTGAAATACCGGCTTTGCCATAAGCGTTACCGTCTTGCCGTGCTTTTTGGCCACGTTCTTGATGATATACTTATACCACATATACTGGTCGCCTATTTTTACCAGGTCAGCAAACTGCATATCAATCTCCGCCTGGCCCGCTGTGGCGACCTCGTGATGGTGGGCCTCTATGATAATCCCTACCTTCATCATCTCAAGCGCCATCTCGGTGCGCAGGTCGTGGTAAGTGTCGGTCGGGCTTACCGGGAAGTAACC
>CAZKOQ010000020.1:0-19516 GCA_964554425.1 uncultured Pirellulales bacterium
ATGAGCATGCTTTTCATAATAAACCAATTTTGTTAGTTCTGGTTCTGCATCTTTGCTAATCCATTCAAGCTCGGGAGAATCCCCGAAATAAAACGGCTGACATATCAGATTATCAAGAAAAATTGGATTGCTTGCTTTTAAATCACTGTAAACACTTCCAAGCATTTTAACAAACATTTGAGAATATTGACTAAGGACTTTTTTGTCAGCCGGTTTTTTCAATAAATCTGAATTCTGACCAAGCCTAACATACTTCGCCATGTATTTAAGGGTATCTTCGCAAAGAGCTTTTTCCCAAAGTGAGAAAGAGAGTTCTTTTAGATTTTCAGGGTATGGCAAAGAATCAATATCTTGTTTTGGTATTGAGGTCGCCTTACCCAAAAATGCTTGCCCATGCAGGGTACAACAAAAACGGTAAATATCATGGTTACGATGAAAAAACTCATAGAGCTCGCGAAGTTTGTGTATCTGAGACGAAGGTGCATGGATTCCAACTATTCGTTGACTGTAAGCAAGAAATCCTCCATCCCAAAAGTCAATCGGAAGAGACTCTAACTCCTTGATTAAAATAATTGGTCCACTGTAGCGATCTTCAGTATATGAAGACCGAAAATGGGTTTCCTTTACCTTATCGATTTTAGTTTTATCAATGCCTGATTCTGTCAATGCGCTTGCTGGCAGTAACGGTTTGCCTGTCAAAAATGGAGCGGGTTCACGTTTTCCTGTTTTCGCGGCAATATAGCCTTCGCCATAATCCCAGTCTTTGTTTTGCGTAATATACTCTGAAAGTGTCCTGACATTACGAAGTTGTTTCGAAATATTAACAAGCCTTCCTCCGCCAAAAAGATTGATGCGCCAAATATAGGGGTCGTTTTCAGCTTGATCCTGTGTAACACGATGACGGTCATAATGGTCAAGCTCGAAACATATTTTTTCTTTTACGCTTACTGTTCGCCGAAATGTCCAATGATTTGTATAATGACTCGATGCAGGACTATAATTGCGAGCGAAAACAGCAATTGTTTTTGGATCAGCTGCATCATATAATTTTCGAATAGAGGTAAAGTCTAAAATGGTATCAAACTCATATTTTTTTAATATACTAGTGCGGAATTTATTCGTATTACTGTTATAGATAAAACCATGCGGTTGAATTAAACATACACGGCTAAATTTTGAGTATAAAATCGACAAAGATTGTTCAAGAAATAAATATGCAATCTGGTTATCTGGACATTTACCACGCGAATGGGTAGAGTTCTGAATCAAATCATCAATTTGCTTTGCGTCAGTAGTGAGTTTTGATTCAAAGGGCGGATTTCCAATTACTATATCAAACTTGTTTTCTAAAATGTTTGAAACTTCATTTTTTGTTTCAAGAAGCATTGTAAAAAAATCTTTTTCAAAGAGGTTGGAATCTCTAAGATGGTCAAATTTTAATTCTTTCCAGATAACCTCAGGCTTTAATGCGTCGCAAATACCAAGAGATAAACTAAAAGCAGTTAAATCAATAGCATTAGGGTCAAGATCGATTCCAAAAATACTCTCTTTAAGGTACTTTTTAAGATCTTCGACAGCAGGTCTTTTCCAATCGTTTTTGCTTTTCCAGAAATTGATTAATCTTTTAAACGCCCCAATAAGAAAAATCCCCGAACCACATGCGGGATCCAAAATTCGTTCCTTGCCTGTCATTTCGTTGTAAGGCATTACATGATCGAGGAGTAAATCGGCTAAAAATGGCGGCGTATAAACCGCTCCATGGCCGCCTTTTATGAAACGCTGATAAATATGACTGATTATTTCGACCGGCAGGTGTTCAAATGAGTACTGTTCCCAAAGATATCTTTGTTTGTCAATTGTTTTTGCTTCTACGAAGGATGCAAAATCTTTAAGAGAGCTTTTGCTTAACTTCTTTTTGCTAAACTTTGCAATATCAAATACATCGCCGTTAAATTTGCGCGCAAGTGCATTTAACAGTTTATACACTTTTTCAGGTTCGCCGCTTTTTAAAACATCCTGGAAACGTTTTGCACCTTTATGAAATCTTCCAAACCAACCGCCTTTTTTAAATACTTTCCGATCTTCAAGATATTTAATAAGCACCATTAACAAAAACAGTCGGCGGAGAAGAGGATTATTTTCTCCATCAATTGCTTTGTCTGTCTCAACGATTGCCTTAATCAAAGATTGATGCGCAGCTTTGTCATGATCTACTAAATTTCCGTTGTCGGGGTCATCCCAAAAAGTTCCATCTGCCAATCTTAGCGCTGAGAATTTCTTCATCTCTCCGGAAATTTCACTAGCAGTTAGCAGTAAATCCTTTTGAAACGTCTGTGCAGGATTATATTGGTATTGCTGTCTATTGTTATCCCAGAAATCAGGTTCTCTTGCACAAGCGAGTATATCTATTTGGCTTGCTCCGGCAATGTAAAGTAAAGGTGCTTTCCCTTGGAGCCAGACTTGCCGATGAAGTTTAGATAAAGCATCCTTGTCGAGTTTGCCATCGGAATTATCAACTACGTATGCTGCAATTTGTGATGAGCGGCCATCTGAAAATCTGCGGAAAAACACATAGTCAATTCGGTAGTCAATTTGATTGAACGATTGAGCTTCTTGTATTACAGCTTGCTCGTCAACACTAAGCTTGCTTTTTTTCAATGTATCTTTTACTGGAACTAAGCCTGTAATATACTTGCCATCAGCACGTATGAAACCAACAGATTGAAGGAGTGTATTAGGCATTATATTTCCAGTCTGGTTAGACAAATGATTTTATCACGCAAGGATGCTAACGATGTCTGGTTGCAAGCCACATCTATCATTTCAAGAAGTTTCGGTTTGTTGAGGATTATTACCTTGTCAGAACCAACAAAGTCAATTTCCTCAAAAAGCGTCTTTTGCTTTTTATGCCCAGTATGCTCGGATATTGTCATAAGCTTATACTATGCGTAATGAAGAAGTCGGTCAAGTATGCAGCGGCGGAGATTTTGTCCCAGTGCCAGGTATCCTCGAATGCCTTGATTTGAGCGGCGGGGTGACTATCCACTTCGGAACTCATAATTCCATCTATACAACTTTATTAGTGTTTTTGCAAGGGGACAGGATTTAGAAAGGTTTGTATCGCTCCGGCAGATAAGATGCGGTAAAATGCACATTTTATTGAAAATGCTTGTTTTTTAGGCAAAGATGGGCATAATGCTTAAAAGAGCTACAATACAGGTTTATTGCATCAGGTAAGTTACGGGCTTGGCAAAAATTGCTGGGGAAAATAGTTTAAGGGTGGAACCAATAGCCGTTTCAAAAGAATCTATCTTGGTGCTGCTGAAGTTCAAGGTTGGGGGCAATATGAGATTTCTGTCGCATGCTGAAACGGCTCGGGTTTTCCAGCGTGCCTGTATTCGGGCAGGGATAAAACTGCAATATACTCAGGGTTTCAATCCTCATCCAAAACTCTCCCTGCCTTTACCCAGAAGCGTCGGCGTCGAGTCGGATGATGAGTTACTGTGTATTCGAATAAACCTTTGTCCATCGGCTGACGAACAGTCGAAAGCGTCAGAATCGCCGCTGGACGCAGAAGAGTTCAAAGCAGCTCTTTCTGGGCATCTGCCCGACGGATTCCAACTGCTTTCAGCGGCTGTTGCCGAGGGTAAAGTATCATTTCAACCTTGTTCTGCCACATACATATTGGAAGTCAAACCGGAGTATTTCGATGACAAATTGAAAACCACAATTTCTCATTTGCTGGCAAGCGAAAACCTCAACATCCAGAGGCGGCTGGGTGAGAAGAACACCGAGTTCAAGAATATAAATATCAGAAGTTTTATCAAGTCTATCGTGGTAAAAAATGGATATATTGTTATTGAGTGCGCAATCACTCCAGCAGGCACAATACGCGTTGACGAAATTTTGCAGCTTCTGGGACTGAATGTGGAAATGTTAGCAGCGCCAGTCAGACGTGACAATGTGCAATGGCAGGAAAACTGAAACGTAATTATAATCAGCCACGAAGACACAAAGTCACAAAGAAATTATGAGTTGAAAAACTTTGTGTCTTGGTGCCTTGGTGGCAGAAAGCAAAAGGTCCGAAAGAATGCAGGAAACTGCGCGAGGGACAAAATAATGGCAAAAGAAATGCTTATAAATGTGGCGGAGAGCGAAGAGGCCAGAGTAGCAGTTGTTGAGAACGGCACGCTCGAAGAGTTATGTGTCGAAAGAGTCAGTATAGGCAGCCAGGTCGGCAACATTTACAAGGGAAGAGTTGTAAATGTAGAGTCCGGCATACAGGCGGCATTTGTAGATATCGGCGTGGGCAGAAATGGCTTTTTGCATATCAGCGACCTCCACCCCCGCCATTTCCCTGGCGCCGGCACCGACCAAGCGGAGGTCATAGGCAAACGCAGGTCTTTGGATGACCGTCCGGCTATCCAGAATTGTCTGCACAAAGGCCAGGAAATTGTCGTGCAGGTAACAAAGGACGGCATAAAAACCAAAGGGCCAACGCTGAGCACATATCTTGCGCTGCCGGGAAAGTATCTGGTGATGATGCCCTGGATGCGAAAGCACGGCGTTTCGCACAAAATCGAAGACGAAGATGAACGAAGGCGGCTGCGGCAAGTCTTTGAGCAGAGTAATCCTCCAAAAGGGCAGGGTTTTATTATCCGAACCGCCGGGCAGGGGGCCTCGAAACGAGATATCCAGAATGATTTGCGGTATCTTACCCGGCTGTGGAGGGCCATCGAAAGGCGAACGGAAAGCGAGAAGACCCCAAGCGAGCTTTACCAGGAATCGGACCTGGTCATTAGGGCGATGCGCGATATTTTTAACACTACCATCGGCAAAATAATATGTGATTCCGAGACGATGGTCCGCAAAATCCGGGACTTTCTATCCATAGTTACGCCTCGGCTGAGAAGCAGGGTAGCGTATTATGATGGTAAGGTTCCACTGTTTCACAAATATCGTATCGAGGAGGAAATCGCCAAGATACAATCTCGCAGAGTTGAGCTTAAAAGCGGCGGCTCAATTGTAATTGAGCAGACAGAGGCGCTTGTCTCAATAGATGTCAACAGCGGGCGCTCCGGCAAGCAAAAAGACGCCGAGGACACCGTTTATGAAAGTAATATGGAGGCCGCCCGTGAAATCACCCGCCAGCTTCGATTGCGAGACCTCGGAGGGCTTATAATTTGTGACTTCATAGATATGCGCAACTCCAAACACCGTAAAGAAGTCGAAAGAAGCTTCCGCACCGCTGTCAGGGCCGACCGTGCCCACACAAAAATTCTGCCAATGAGCAGATTTGGCGTAATAGAAATGACTCGCCAGAGGATGCGTCCTTCGCTGCAGTCCAGCACCTGCCTGGCCTGCCCCTATTGTGCCGGAACCGGTCTTGTTAAAAGCCACGAGTCAATGGCTATCGAAATCATCCGGCTGCTGAACCTGGCTGCCTCAAGAGAGCACATAAAACGCATCGAGCTGTCTGTTTCGCCCGAAGTCGCCGAATATCTGCAAAATGAGAAAAGGTCCGCAATTGCGCAGATAGAGCAGTTAAGCGATAAGCGAGTGATAATCCGTTCTTCCCCCCGATACACCGGCGAAAAGCACGACCTGACCTACTATAATGAGCAGGGCAGCATGTGCAAGATATAAGATCTAAAATTAGAAACCGGGGCATCATAAATGAAATTGGATATTGCATACGCACGAAGCGTAATTGAGGCCGAAGCCGAGGGGATAAGGTCTATTGCGCCGATTGTTGATGCATCCTTTGCCAGGGCCGCCGAAATGATTTATAACTGCACCGGTTCCTGCATAGTCAGCGGCATCGGCAAGGCCGGTTTAATCGGCCAAAAGATAAGCGCCACTCTCGCTTCGACCGGCACTCCCAGTCATTTCCTTCATCCTGCCGAAGCCGTTCATGGCGACCTGGGCCGTTTACGAAAAGACGACATAGTTATTGTTCTTAGTTACGGCGGCGAAACCGATGAGGTGATTCGCCTGATAAATTTAGTCAAGCAGCTCGGAATTAAGCTGCTTGCAATCACCGGCGACTGCAACTCGACCCTGAGCTTGCACAGTGACGTGGCGCTCTGTATGGGTAAAATCTCTGAGGCGTGCCCCCTTGGTGTCGCTCCGAGTGTTTCTACTGCCTGTTTGCTTGCAGTAGGCGACGCCCTTGCCTTTACCGTTATGAAGGCGCGTAATTTTGGGGTCGAGGAGTATGTAAGATTCCACCCCGGCGGCTCGCTCGGTGCGAAATTGATGACAGTGGAGCAATCGATGATGTTCAAGCCGGGCGAAAAATTACCCATAGCGGGAGTCTGCGATACTGTAAAACAGTTTCTGGAAAAGACCAAAAACCTCAAACGCCACGGTGCCGTAATGGTCGTCGATAAAAAAGGTAAATTGGCTGGTATCATCACCGATGCCGACCTCAGACGTCTTATGGCAACGCACGGCCCGCAGGCATTTAAGCTAAAGGCCGGTGACGTTATGACCGCTGATTGTAAAAAAATAAGGGCTGACGCCCTCGCTGCAGAAGCGACAGCTATTTTTCACAAATACAGGATTGATGACCTGCCGGTGGTTGATGCGCAAAACAAACCCGTTGGCTTAATCGACGTGCAGGACATCGTAACAATAAAGGTTGTCGGATAGCTGAAAGTGCAGGACTCAAAATGGCGAATCTCGCGGACATTCAATTATTGGCTATGGATGTTGACGGCGTCTTGACCAATGGTAACATCATAGTCGATGGGGACGGCACTGAAAGCAAGTCTTTTGATTCCCTTGACGGCCACGGTATTCGCCTCTGGCGAAGAGCGGGCTTGAAAGTTGCCCTCTTAAGCGGCAGAGTTCTGGGGCCGACAAAATTCTATGCCGAGGAATTGCAGATAGAATACGTATTTGAAGATTGTCACTTTAAGCTGCCCGTGCTTGAGAAACTCCTTGAGCAGATAGGTCTTTCGCCGCATAGCGTCGCCTTTATTGGTGACGACCTGCCTGATTTGCCTGTGATAAAATATGTCGGCTTTAGCGTGGCGGTTCAGAACGCAGTTGATGAAGTCAAGCAGTATGCCGATTACGTAACAACCTGCCAGGGCGGCAGAGGCGCAGTCCGCGAAGTTATAGAATATATCCTCAAAAATACAGGCAGGTGGCAGGAGCTGATGAAAAGATATTTGTCCTGATGCCTTGATAAGGTTGTCGCAGTGGCAGGATTGAGAAAATTACTTATAGCCGCTCTTTCTCTCGCGGGCGTCCTTGCGATATATCTGCTTTACACTCGCATAAGCAAAACGCCCGAGATTGACGTTGATGCCGGAACCGGCTTGATTACCGCCGACGGCAACGCCGCCGCTCTGGACGGCGAAATCGGCAAAATCGCTGGTGTTGGTGTTACCACTCTCAAAAAAACCGAGTTTGTGCACCGCAACAAAAATAAAGAGGTTGATAGAGAATTTGGCTTTGAAGTCCTTCTGCACGAAGAGAAAGACCTCTGGGAAATACAAAAGCCCTACCTGAATATCTTTCAACCCAATTTTAAGTGTTTCGTCACCGCCGATAAAGGAAAGGTGGATGTCGAGACCGCCGTGGGCAAGCCCACCCCTAAAGATGCAACTTTCGCCGGAAACGTAGTTATCCACATCGTGCCCGAAGGTTCAAGCAGCATCAAGGAAAGCTTTATCTATCTTGATGACGTTGCTTTCTTGAGTGAAAAGACCCAGTTTTCGACCGCCGGCCCCGTTCAATTTGTTTCAGAAGATGCGCAGATGCTCGGCGCCGGCCTGGAGCTTGTTTATAATGACCAGCTCCGGCGGCTCGAATTTCTAAGAATTACCGACCTTAAAAGTCTTCATATAAAAAGCCCGCAAATGACATTACGTTCGGATGCCGACTCCAATGTTCCGGCACAAGCGGGGCAAAACCAAACGCCGGCTTCGCAAGGAACACTCGTCTCGCCAGCTGCTAATCAGAAGAAAACTGAGCCGAATGAAGGCGATTACTACAAATGCCTCTGCAGCAAAAATGTTGTAATTGATACGTCCCAGCCCGGCCAGATGCCGTGGCGAATTATTGCCGAAGAACAAATTGCCATCAATAATATCTTCTGGTCAAGACCCGCAAACACGAAATCTGACGAGGTTAAAATCGCCGATGCTAATGACAGCATGTCCGAAAAGTCTCCTCCTGCAAAGCCCGGTGAGCCGAATAAGCCGCCTCGGCAGCTTATGGATATTACCCTAACCTGTGATGGCGGTGTTGTCATTGCACCAATGGACTCTCCCTTGCCCCAGCTAAGTTCCAGCCAGGTTCGTTCAAAGCCGGGAACTTCCGATAGCAAGGCGCTGTGGAATTCTGATGACATTCCGGGTCGAACCAAGTTTGTTACAAAGAGAATCGACTACGATGCACCTACAGGCCAGGCCATTGCCAGAGGTCAGACGGAGCTTACGTTTTATGCAAGCAGCACAACCGGAGCTGTGAAAACGGCCGTTCCGGTAAAAATAACCGCACAGAAGGAAACTAAGTTTCTACCGGAATTAAACCAGGTTGTTTTCGACGGCAATTGCCTGTGTGTAATGCCGACGCAGGACCCAAATAAGCAATTTGATTACACGCTTTCCGCACCCATGCTTACCGTAAATTTCCTTGATGATAAATCCGCAAAGACACCTGCTTTTTCAGATGTTATTGCCTCCGGGCCGGTGACGCTTAACTTTTATGTCGATGATTTCGCCGGCACTGGAGTCCAAAACAATTCGCTGCCTGCCCGCCTGACGGCTCGAAAACAAGCTAAGTTTTCAGCCGCATCGAACCAGATTATCTTCGGAGACGATTGTCTGTGCGTGGTCTCGCGCCAGGACCCGAATTTTCTGGAAAGGTATATACTCTCCGCACAGACACTTACGGTGGACTTGCCCAAAGATGTAAATGACCGCTCTTATAACGCTTCTGCCGGCATCGAACATCTCGCTGCAGTCGGCGGAGTAGTTCGGCTTGCAACCTTTAGAACCGCAGGGAAGGAATTGCTCGGCGGCATCGAATTGAAATGCCGCAGGTTTGATTATGACGCCCCGCAGGAGTTGTGTTTGGTTTCCGGCCCCGGCGTAATAAAGGTAGATAACTCCCGCTTCCCGGAGCCCAAGCCGGACCAGGCCGGTTTTAGTCTGCGTAGGTCTTGTTTTGCGTTTTTGCAGAACTTTGACACCTTGAAATATTTCGCAAAGTCAAATCGTCTCGTCGCAGACGCCCAATCACAGGGAACGCTGCGAGTCGATTACATCCCCATCATTAAAGGTAAATATGGCCGGCAAATCGTGGCAACAGCAAATCGCATAGAAGCCGACCTTGTCTCCGCCGAAGGCGGACAGACAGAGCTTTTGACTCTGACCGCCTTAGACGGAATTACCTTCGAAGATGACAAAAATCAATTTGCAGGCAGTAACTTTTTCTACGACCACGCCAAGTCTATGATGAAAATCGGAGGCGACCGGCTTCAGCCGTGTTATTTGAATGGCGCCCTTGTTGATGGAATCGAATACAACCTAAAGACCGGCAAAGCCAAAGCTCAGGTTGTCGGCCCAGGCACACTGCAAATAAAATAGATAACGTTTACCCGGCCCGGGCCGGAACTCCGGTTACATACAGAGCTGCTGTAAATCTCCAATGCTCAATTCGCTTAGACGATTGACTATCCTCTCTGCCAAGCTCAATTGGTCGGCATCGTAGGAATTTGTCACGGCGATGCTGTGCATTCCTGCCGCTTTCGCTGCCTCCAATCCCCAGTGTGAATCTTCTATTACCACACACTCGGCAGCTTTAATAGGAAGCCGGCGGCTTGCGTTGAGCTTTTGTAAAGTCAGTAAAAATCCTTCTGGGCTGGGCTTGCCCGCTCTTACATCTTCGGCTGATACTATCACTTCAAAAAAATCGCGCAACCGTGCCTCTTCAAGTATCAGCTCGATTTCCGTTAGCAGCGCCCCCGAGCATATCGCCATCGGTATATCGTTCTGTCCAAGCATCCGCAGAAAATCATCGACGCCTTCAATTATTTTGCCTTTGGTTCTTGCCAGCTCTTCAAATATTTCTTTTTTCCCATTTAAGAGTTTTTCGAGCTCCTGCTCGGCAGCCCTTCCTTTGAGCAGCCCTTCGCGGATAAGCAATTTGAAGCAGTCGGCATCTGTCAGGCCAAGAAAAGTTTTGTAATAGTCCTTCATTGTTATCTCGACCCCATAGCCGGCTAATACCTTATTGAAAGCCCGATAGTGTAAAATCTCAGAGTCGGTTATCACGCCGTCGAAATCAAATATAACTGCTTGAAGCATAATTCAATTTACTATTTACTATTTTCGATTTGCAATTTCGCCATTCGATGCCCTCTGTTCCCTAACTGCTATTCATCGGTCCGACTATGGGAACATAATCGCTAAATGTTGATTTGTCGCCGCTGCGAATCAGTTCGGATAAAGCCGTAATCTTCGGTGCGTTCTTGGTAACATATCTATGGGCAATCATTGCCTTATGCTCTCTTATGGGAATTGCCCTGCCATTGTTTCCTTGCCCATTCTCAGTCTGCGATGATAATTTTATTTGCATATCTACTTTTGTGCCGGCCTGGCAGCAAAGTAAATACCCGTTAATCAAGTCGGTTGCCATATCAACCAGCGCTCTGCCGGACAGGTCCATATATTCAGTGCCTTGCTCCTTGACGAACACAACCGCCTGCTTTAATTGTTCTGTCCCTGCGGCCAGTTTATCCAGCAGGTCTTTCACCTGGCTATCGTAGTTCAGCCCCGCAAGTTCTGCGATGAATCTCTCAGCAGCCCCGCTGCACACCCCTCGGACCGCAGCGACAATCTGCAACTGGCTTGTTCCTTCATAAATAGTCGTAATCCTGGCGTCGCGGGCGTGCCGCTCAACGGCATAATCTCGCATATACCCGCTGCCGCCGAGGACCTGAATCGAGTCATAAGCGACCTTGTTGCACATCTCAGAACAGTAATATTTACTCATCGGCGTAAGCAGTCCCGTGCATCTTTTAAGTTTCCTAACCTCTTCTTTCAGCGCCCTGGCCTCTTCTTTATCTTCAGGCGGATTTAATTCAAGGCGTTTAGTTAATCCTATCTCTATATCTACCACCCGCGATGTCTCATACAAAAGCGCTCGACCCGCCTCGATAGCAATCTTCATATCAATCAGCATATCGCGGACCGCCGGCAGTTTCTCAATCGGCACGCCGAATTGGTATCTTGTGGCGGCGTAGTCGCGGGCTACGCGAAAGGCGGCCTCGGCAATCCCAACCGATTGCGCCGCTATCCCGATGCGCGCTCCATTCATTAAGCTCATAACATAAGTTACCAGCCCCCGCTGTCGCTCGCCGATAAGCTGACAGGGAGTATTGTCAAAGAATATCTCGCAGGTCGGCGAGCCGTGGATGCCGAGTTTTTCCTCCAGCCGGCGGATATGAACCGTCGGCCCCCTGTCGCAGACAAATAAGCTCAAACCCAGCCCGCCGGCCCTGTCCGGCTCGCTGCGGGCAAGAACCAGAAGCACATCGCCGCAGCCGTTGGTTATAAACCTTTTTACGCCGTGCAGATACCACTGGCCGTTATCGCCTTGAAAAGCGCGGAGCTTGACCGCCTGTAAATCGGAGCCGGCGTCCGGCTCGGTGAGAACCATCGCGCCCGTTACTTTGCCGGCGGCAAAATCATATAGATATTTCTGCTTTATCTCTTCCGAGGCAAATGCGTTTATTGTCTCGGCAATCCCTTGCAGCCCGAATATGTTCATAAGCGCAGCATCCGCCCGCGAGACAATCTCGACGGCCATTGAATAGACGAGATTTGGGAAATTCAGGCCCCCGAACCGATGCGGCAGCATAAAGCCCATAACCTCCGCCTGGGCAAGTTTCTCAATAGATTCTCGTATCCCCTTTGAGTATGTTACCGAACCATCTTCATTGAGAGTATTGCCTTCTCTATCAACATCCTCTGCGCGTGGTGCGATAAAATCTGCGGCCAGCTCGCCCAGCGAATCCAAAACCATATCGTAATTCTGCACCGCCTCATCAGCATTGGCGGGGGCATAATCGAATTCACTTGAGAACTTAAAATTCTCCTCACAGACCGCCGCCAATTTGCCTGCGTCTATATGTCGCAGCAAAAATTGTATGTCGCTATTGTCCCTGTAAAAATTCGCCATAATCGATACTCGATTCTCGATTCTCGATGCTCGATACTCGATGCTAGATTCTCGATGTTAGATTCTCGTTTTATGACCTCCATCAACAGATTTAATAAAATTGGATATCATCTTACCAAGGTGGTCATATTCTTCGCAAAAATATTCATATTTCTCCGTATCACTCAGTGATTTGGTTTCGTATAAGGTATCTAAATGGTCCCGGTTTTCATCACAAGATGCTATGGAATAGGTGAGGAATTTGATGAACTCTTGCTTATATCTACGTCTTCCAAATCCCTCAACTATGTTACTTGTTACTGATTTGCTCGATTTTCTTATTTGGCTTCCTTCCTCATAAAGTTCAAACTGAGGCAGCTTCAAACTCATCTCATTGATTTCTATAGCCAATTTATGAGCCATCTTGTAAATGTCCAAATCTCTATAACTCTGATATGCCACAAGTCTTCTCCTTTTACGAGTATCGAGCATCGAGCATCGAGCAACGAGTTATAAGCCACGAGCACCGGATTTTATTGTTTTTATCATCATTGGCACAACTTTGTTGAGGTCGCCGACTATTTTGTAATGAGCGATATTAAATATCGGCGCTTCGGGGTCGTTATTGATTGCGATAACCTTTTTGCTTTGTGACATCCCGGCCTGGTGCTGGATTGCGCCGCTGATGCCGACCGCTATATATAGAGAAGGCCGCACTGTTGTGCCGGTCTGCCCGACCTGGTGGTCGCTGTCGATAAACCCCAAATCAACTGCCGCTCTGGAGCCGGCCGGCGCTGCGCCGAGGCAGTTTGCCAAATCCCAGACAAGTTTGAAGTTCTCTTTACTGCCCACGCCGGCGCCGCCTGCGACGATTATCCTCGCGGCTTTCAGGTTGACCTTCTTTGGCCTCTTGTGCTCCTGGAGGATTTCCAGCGGCAAATCCTGCTGGGTAAGCTCTACCTTCTCTACAATAATCTCGCCTCGCCGCGTCGTATCCGGCTCCGCAGGAGGCATTACGCCTTCACGAACAGTTGCCATTTGCGGCCAACGCTGAGGATTTATGATTGTGGCGATTATGTTTCCGCCGAAGGCAGGCCGTATCTGAAACAATAGATTCTTATGCAGTTTTTTATCTGCTACTGTCGTATGGTCGCCGATTTGCAAATCTGTGCAGTCGGCGGTCAAGCCCGCCTTTATTGCACTTGCAATTCGCGGCGCCAGGTCTCGCCCGGTGATAGTTGCCCCATAAAGCACAATCTGCGGTTTGTGTTTGCCGATAAGGCCCGCTATTATCTTTGCGAAGCTATTTGTCTGGTAAAATCCCAGCAGGGGATGCTCAACTAAATAGACCTTATCAGCGCCATACTGAATTAGCCGGCTGGCGAGCCCTTTTACGCCGTCGCCCAAAATTGCGGCGGCTAATTTCACACCGAGAGTATCAGCCAGCCGACGGGCTTTACTCATCAGCTCAATAGGCACATCTTCTAATTGCCCGTTATGCTGCTCGGCAAAAACCCAAACCTCACCTTTTCTGTTCACGTTTATCATAATTCGTTTTTCGTTTTAATACCTCTTGTCATTCTGAACGGAGCGTAGCGAAGTGAAGAATCTCGTTTCGTATTTTATGCTATTATCTTGTCTTCAATCAGCTCTCGTACTAAACCTGTGATGCCGTTCTCCGTCGGCTCGACGTTTTTGCTTTCTTTTGCGGCGAGGACGACGCTTTGAATCCGGTGGACCTTGGTTGGTGAGCCGCTCAGCCCGCACCAGCTCAAATCCGCCCCGATAGAGCCCAAATCCCACTGCTTTATAAGTAAGCCCCTTTTCTCCAATTCGCCACATTTTTTTCCGACCAGTTTTTTAATCTCCACATCGCTGACCCCCAACCCCTGCCCCCTGACGGCTCTTTCCGCCTCAATCGGTGTTAGCGCATTTTTATATTTCATTATCTTTTTTGCAGCGGCAACCCTCGGCTCATTTGCCTCGCCGGTAACGGTCAGCAAAACCGGCAGTTTGGTCCTGACCTGCTGCCAGCCGTTTCCGATATTTCGCCGGGCTGTTAAAGTTCTGTTAGATAGTTCAATAAGCTGCTCAACATAAGTAATTTGCGGGACGCCGAGTTTCTCAGCCAATTGCGGTCCTACTTGCGCAGTATCGCCGTCAATTGCCTGTCTGCCGCATAGGACGATGTCGTAATCGAGTTTTTTAACTGCACAGCTCAGGATATAGCTGGTCGCCAGCGTATCGCTGCCGGCGCATCGCGGGTCGGTCAGCAAAATTGCATCGTCGGCCCCGCGGTAAAGCGAGTCGCGAAGAATTGTGCTCGCTGCCGGCAGTCCCATTGTGATAACTATTACATAACCGCCGAATTTATCCTTAATCTGTAAGGCCAATTCCAGGGAATTGAGGTCTTCCGGATTAAAAATAGCCGGCAGCGCCGACCGCCTGACCGTCCCGTCATCGTTCATTACCTCGCCGGTAATCCTCTTGGTATCCGGAACTTGTTTAATTAGAACAACACAATTGTAACCCACCTATAAACTCCTTGTGGTTGCCTCTGAGTGCTTTCCACATTCAAAAGGTCGTTAGTTTATCTGCATTATCCGCCAAGTCAACACCAAAAGCAACCTGGCAAAATAGGGGCAGCAACAACCCTGTAAAAATGGCTAAACTCAGGCGCTCCAAAAGTCGATTTTTCGTTAATTGCAGTTTTTCTGAACCGAAACGCAAAAATGTTTTTGACAATACTTTTTATAACAGGATAATTTACAGCAAAGGGCTTTCTTATAGGATGTGGACTTTAAAGCCAGATAATCGGCCGCTGGCTGATACGCCCTTGATTAGGCCGGGGGACTGTTGATGGCAAACGGGACAAACTCCGATACCATTTTCGGCAAAATGGCTGTTGAGCAGGGTCTGTGCACAGACCAGGAGCTCCGCTCCTGCCTCGAATCACTGAACGCCCGCCTAAAGAATGGCCCGATAGAGCTTAAAGACCTTATGGTGGAGTTCGGCTACCTCACCCGTGCCCAGGCCGAACGGCTGAAAAAAAACATCAAAGAAGTCAAAACCGCAGACCACCAGATCCCCGGCTACAAAATACTCGGCAAGCTCGGCGCAGGCGCAATGGCCGTCGTTTATAAAGCCAGGCAATTGAGTCTAAACCGTATTGTTGCGATAAAGGTCCTGCCCAAACGTTTCACCGAGAACCCCGAATACGTGGAGCGTTTCTACAAGGAAGGCCAGGCCGCAGGCAAGCTTAATCACCCCAATATTGTCCAGGCCATCGATGTCGGAGAGGCGGGCGGCTACCATTATTTCGTAATGGAGTATGTCGAAGGCAAGTCTATAGCCGATGATTTGGCAGCAGGAAAAGTCTCCGGCGAGCGTGAGGCGCTGGAGATAATTATTCAAGTCGCCCACGCCCTTGCCCACGCCCACGCCCGCGGACTTATCCACCGCGATGTCAAACCCAAGAATATAATGATTAGTAAAGACGGCACAGTTAAACTCGCCGATATGGGTCTGGCTCGCGAGACGACCGATATCGAAGCAGCACAAACAGAGGCCGGCAAAGCTTACGGCACTCCATACTATATCTCACCCGAGCAAATTCGCGGCAAAGTTGACATAGACGGCCGCGCCGACATTTATGGCCTTGGCGCAACCTTCTATCACATGGTAACCGGCCGCGTGCCATTTATGGCCGAGGATTCCGCTGAGGTTATGCGAAAGCACCTCCGAGAGCCGCTGGTCCCGCCCGACCACATCAATACTTTCCTGTCGGCTGGAGTCTCCGAGGTCATCGAAATTATGATGGCCAAGCGAAGGGAAAACCGCTACAAAAATATTGAGGAGCTGCTGATAGACCTAAAGGCCCTTCAAAATGACCAGCCGCCTCTTCAGGCCCACAAACGCTTTGACGTCTCTATGCTCGAACAGCTTAGTAAAGGTAATACAGTCGAGGTCGAGGAGAAAAAAACTTACACTGAAGAGACCCTCGCAAAGTATCGAATGGCCATATTGATTCTAAGCGTGCTGTCGGCAATCTTCTTTTTAGTTATGGTTATCCTTCTCGCCTCTAAGCTCCATTAATTCACCAACGTAATGTAAAAGTACCAGCGCGAGGATTCACTTACCAATAGGATTTGTTTTGTCAAAAAACGCAGAGGAACAAACCACGATTCAAGGTGAAACGTTTGGAGTGGCACGGGCTTCCAGCCCGTGAAGACACGGCCAAGATGGCCGTGCCACGATTTCTTTGAGAGCCAGGAGGCGCACGTCGCACGACGCAATACGAGCTACGAGCTCTATTCGCTTTCTTTTTGTTTCGAATGAGCTGCCACAATCTGCTGCTGGACGTTCGGCGGCACAATCTCGTAATGACTTAACGTCATCGAATAGCTGCCGCGCCCGCCCGTAACGCTCTTTAGCTGGCTGTTGTATTGTGCGACTTCCGCCAGCGGCACCAGGGCCTTAATAACGGCGAAATTACCTGCCAGCATCTCCTGCCCGAGCACCCTTCCGCGTTTTGAGGCCAGGTCTCCGGCGATGTCGCCGACATTTTCGCCAGGCACGGTAATCTCTATATTCACCACCGGCTCAAGAAGCACCGGCTTTGCCTTTTGAATAGCGTCTATGAATGCTCCCTTGCCCGCCGTGCGGAACGCCACTTCTTTGGAATCCACAGGGTGGCTTTTGCCGTCATAAATCGAGACCTTTATGTCCTGTATCGGGTATCCCGCAACGACGCCGTTTTGCATTATATCGTTGACTCCCTTGAAAACCGCCGGCTCATACTGCCCCGGGATCGATGCCCCGAAAATGTCCCAGCTAAACTGCAGCGGCGGGTCGGAATTGCGCTCCGCCGGCTCCACCCGCAGATAGACCTCGCCGAATTGTCCCGCTCCGCCCGTTTGCTTTTTATGTCGATAATGTCCCTCTGCTTTGACCGTAATCGTCTCACGATAAGGAATCTTCGGCTCCTTTGAAACTACCGACAATTTGGAGCGATTATGCATCTTCTCAAGCGTTATGCGCAGATGCAAATCCCCCAGTCCGCTGATAACCAGCTCCTTTGTTTGCTGGTCGCGCTTGACCTTAAAACAGGGGTCTTCGTCGCAAAGTTTCTCAAGTGCGGAGCTGATTTTCTGCTCATCTCCTCTTGTAGCCGGCTCGATAGCAAGAGAAAACATCGGCTCTGGCGTTACGGGGAGATTGAGTTTGCCGGCCACCTTCCCATCGTGCACAAGGTCGCCGACCTTAAGCTCTTCGAGCTTGGCCAGCGTAACGATGTCACCGGCTATCCCTACGTCAATTTCCTTATTTTCGCCGCCTTGTGCTTTTAAGATGTGGCCGGGTCGAACGCCCTTCTTCTCGTCATTCCTCAGCAGGTTGGTATCGGATTTAAGCGTCCCGCTGAAGATGCGAATGGTCGAGTATTTCATATTCGACCGCGGGTCAAAACCGACGCGAAACACCAATCCGGCCAGCGGCCCGGCAGGGTCTGGCTTAAGCTCAGTCACGCTATCCTTATCTTTGAGCTGAGCGGCTTTTGCTTCCAGAGGCGAAGGCGTATATTTTACAATAATTTCCACAAGCTCGGTTATTCCGATTTCTTTGCGGGCATCGGTAAAAACTATTGGGATAAGTGTTCCTCTTTTGAGCGCCTCTACGAACACGGAAGCAATTTTTTCGATTGAGATTTCCTCGCCCCCAAGATAGCTCTCCATAAGCCGGTCGTCGGCTTCTATGACGCTCTCTATCAGCTCTGTATGGGCCTTTCCCACGTCCATCAGCGGCGAATTGCCGGTTTTATTTTCAATGCAGTCGATAACGGATGCTTTGTCCGCAGCGGGTAGATTGGCACAACGACAATGCGGACCGAAAGTGTCCTTAATGCCTTTTATCAGGTCGGCGAACGCTACATTTTCGGCGTCCATTTTATTTATGACGACGATGCGCGGCTTACCTGCCTTTGCAGCTAAATCAAACAGCTTGCGAGTATTGGTTTCTATCCCTGCCGCTGCGCTGATAACAATTAGCGCTGACTCTGCTGCCCCTATGGCCGTGATAGCCGGCCCCATAAAATCATGAGAGCCGGGCGTGTCAATAATATTGACCAGCTTATCTTTGTAATTGGTATAGACCAAGGTCGATTTTATTGAATGCTGATGCGCTTTTTCCTCATCGTAGTAGTCGCAGATGCTTGTCTGCTCGTCAACGCTTCCGAGCCGGCTTGTTACTCCCGTCTTATGCAGTATCGCCTCAACAAGCGATGTTTTGCCGCTTCCGCCATGCCCTAAAAGAACAACGTTACGAATGTCGTTAGTGTCAACCACTTGTTTCATCTCCAAAAAGCTTGTTTGCATCTATCCGATTAGCCGGTCTTAAAGTCCATATTTATACAACAATCAGTAGATAAAGGGCAAGGAATTTTTTGTCTTTTGAGTATGTGGGTGTGGGATTTAGCTAAAAAACGATATTTTCTTCTTGACTATTAAGTTTAGAGAGCATTATAATTATATTTACCTTTCTTTTCAGAGATTAGGAAGCGCTGAAATGAGGAGTTGGTTAGAGGGTCTTTTAGCTCAATACCGGAGGTTTCGACAGAAAGCTATCGGTGCGCACAGTGCTCGCCGTGAACCCCGTTAGAAATTTTATAACGGGAAATAATAGAGAATAAAAAAATAAATTTCTAACGGGGTTAATATTAACAGTTCTTGAAGGGGTGAAAAAATGAAAATGCGAAAGACTCTAAAAATCCTATTTATGGTGTCAGTGTTGTCGCTCTTTGTTGTTTGTGTCAGCAAGGCAGCGCCGATGGACACGGTGTTTACCTACCAGGGCCGTCTCATAGATGCCAACAAGCCAGCGGACGGCCTCTATGACCTCCAGTTCAAACTCTATGATGCCAACGTCGCAGGAACACAGAAAGAAAACACAATTGATGTAAACGAGCTTAATATCATCGATGGTCAATTTACAGTTCTTTTAGATTTTGGCAGCAACGTTTTTGATGGCAATGCTGTCTGGCTGGAGATTGGTGTCCGGCCAGGTAGCTTGAAGGACCCGAACACCTATACCACGCTCAGTCCAAGGCAGGAAATAACACCGACTCCTTATGCTCTCCAGACCCGCGGGATATTTGTGGATAACGCCGGCAGTGTCGGCATCGGGACGACGACGCCCATCTCCAAATTAGAAGTGGTGTCCACCGAAAACCATCATGGAATCCGCTCAACCGTTCCGTATATCGCCGTTTTCGGCCACCGCACGGGTACATCCGGGACATGGCCGGGCGTGCACGGTGAATGTGATTCGGCGTCGAACAATG
>CAZKOQ010000021.1:0-19135 GCA_964554425.1 uncultured Pirellulales bacterium
GCCGAAACTCAAAGAGCCGCGCCTCTTGCTTGGCTTTTCCGGCTGGATGGACGGCGGCGACGTCTCCACCGGGACATTAAAATGCTTTATCGACAAGCTCGGCGCCGAGAAATTCGCCGCGATTAACCCCGAGGGTTTCTATATCTACAATTTTCCGGGGATGATGGAGGTAACTGCCCTTTTTCGGCCACATACCAAAGTAGAGGAAGGGCTGATTACCTTTTTTGAGGTTCCCGCGGATGCCTTTTATGCCAGCGAGGAGGCCGACCTTATACTCTTTGTGGGAAAAGAGCCGAATCTGCTCTGGGAGGAATTTGCCGACTGTATATTGTCATTATGCACCCAGTTTGGCGTTAAAATGCTCTATTTCATCGGCAGCGTTGCCGGCCTGGTTCCTCACACCCGCGAGCCGCGACTTTTCTGCTCCGTCTCGGATGCAAAACTGAAGGAGACCTTCCAGCATTACGGCGTAAAGTTCACCAGCTACGAAGGCCCCGCCAGCTTCATCACCTACCTTACGACTAAGTGTGCCGAGCGCGGCCTCGGCTTAGTAAGTATGGTGGCCACAATCCCTGCTTACGTTCAGGGCGCCAACCCTAAGTGCATAGAAGCGGTAACGAGGCGTCTGGCAGGTATGCTTGGCGTGCATATTGAGCTTGACGACCTGCAGACCGCCGGCGATGAGTTCGAGAGGAAGCTAAGCGAGATTGTTCAAAAGCAGGAGGACTTAGCCGGCAGCATCCGTAAGCTCGAAGAGGATTACGACAATGAGATTTTCGATAGTGAGATGGGCGAGCTGAAGGACTGGCTCCACCAGCAGGGCATCCGGGTGGATTAAAAAACGAAGGTCGGAAGTCATTTCAAAATAGCAACATCAAAGTTGCACAGGAATACAAGAAGGGACTTCGATATGCGCATCCTGTGACTTCGCGCATCAATGTCCGCCGCCACGCATCATCTCAACGGCGTGTGGCAGGATGCCTACGAGCAGCTCCAAACACTCGCGGACAGCTCTGGGGCTGCCGGGAAGATTGATTATCAATGTTTTCCCGCGTATGCCTGCGACAGCCCGTGAGAGTATGGCGTTAGGAGTTCTCTTGAAACCTTCGGACCTTATCAATTCCGCAAAACCAGGGACTATTTTTTCACAGACCGAGGATGTGGCCTCCGGTGTTACGTCGCGAGGGCCAAGTCCCGTCCCGCCGGTAGTAAATACGAGGTCCATGCCTGACCGGTCGGAGAAATGTATAAGCTGGGCGGCTATTGCGTTGTGGTCATCGGGGACGGTTCTCTTTTCGGATATTTCAAATTTGTGCTGCAGGAGCATCTCCTCGATGGCCTGGCCGCTCGTATCCTCGCGTTTGCCCTCTGCACAACTGTCACTTATTGTTAGTATGGCGACTTTAATCATCGATAATCTCTATAGTATCTCCCACCTTGATTCGACCCGGGCCGGTAACTCGTGCAAAGACACCTTCCCGCGGCATAATACAATCGCCTATCCGGTCGGAAATCCGGCAATGTCGATGGCAGCGCTTTCCCAATTGTGTTACTTCAAGCTCAGCCTGACCGAGCTTGAGCTTGCTGCCGACTTTCAAGGAGCGCAGGTCGAGCCGTTCTGTTGTGATGTTTTCGGCAAAATCACCCGGCGACACTTTCACGCCTTTGGCAAGCAACCTCTTTATTGATTCAACAGCAAGTAGGCTTATTTGCCTGTGCCCGTTACCTGCGTGGGCGTCGCCGATAATGCCGAAGTCGGTTTTAAGGTCGGCTTCGGGCACGCCGGTTTTGGGTGTTCCTTTTTTCTTTGATACCGATATGGCGTTAATCCGGCCTTTTGTAGTCTCCACTTTTTCCACCTGTTTTTTCGACAAGCATTATCCGGTTTATTGTCATACCTTTGCCCGTATATTTGAGCATATCGTAGATTGTGAGACAGGCAGCGGCGACACCGCACAAAGCTTCCATCTCGACGCCGGTTTTGCCCGACGACTTTACGACGACAGTTACGCCGACAGAGCTACGGGAATCGTCCGGTGCGAAGATGACCTCAATACCTTCCACAAGGATTGGATGGCACATAGGAATCATAGCGGGCGTTGACTTCACGGCTTGTATCGCTGCGACTTTTGCCGTTGCGAATACATTACCCTTAGTGCAGGCGCCTTGTTTGAGCGCTTTGAACGCTTCGGCGCCGAGGAGGACTGAGCCGGTTGCTTTTGCTGTTCTTATCGTGATATCCTTGTCAGTGATGTCAACCATACCTTTTAACTTTCCCATAAGATTTCAACCTCCGATGTTCTGCATAGAGAAATGCCCTGCGTCTGCGGTCAATCTTGTATAGCGGTTCTTCTCCCGGATGATTTTACATATAAGAAGCCCAAGGGTTTTGTCGTCGGCGCGGCTTCTAATGAGTTTTTTGAGGTCATAATAATGAGCCGAATAGAGGCAAGGCCTGATATTGCCGTCGCTCGTCAGCCGCAGACGGTTGCACCGGTGGCAGAATATAGAGGACCTGCCGCTTATGAAACCAATTGCCCCGGACGAGCCATCAATCTTGAAATATACGGCGGGTCCGCTGGAATCGGGCAGGACGATACCGGAGAGCGGGCCGAATCGCGACTCAATTTTCTTGCGGACCTCACTATTAGGAACATAGTAGTTTGCCGGCTCTGCCTGTTTGCCGGTCGGACAATACTCGATGAATCTGACCGACACCGGTAAGTTTATGCTCATCTCTGCGAGCGCCGGGACTTGAGAGAGGTTGATGTCTCTTATCACAACGCAGTTAATTCTAACGGGAGTCAGACCAACTTCTATGGCTTTATACATACCGGCAATTACTCGGGACAGCACATCAGAGCCGGCTATTTGTCTGTAGCAGCGGCGCTCGACCGAGTTTAAGCTTATATTGACTCGCTTTAGTCCCGCGTCTTTAAGCTCCACAGCATGCTGTTCAAGGAGAACGCCGTTGGTGGTCATAGACAAATCTTCAATGCGTGGGATGCCGGCCAATTTCCGCACCAGGCGAACGATGTCCTTTCGGACAAGCGGCTCACCGCCTGTCAGTCGCACTCTTTTGATGCCACATTCGGCGCAGAGTCCAACCACGCGATGTATTTCTTCGTAGCTTAGAATGTCCTCGCGAGCAATGAGTCCCTCGCTGCCGAGGGGATTGCAATAAATACATCGAAGATTGCATCTGTCGGTAACCGAAACTCTTAGATAATCCACATTCATTGGTTAGAAAATCCCAAAGCCCAGCGCCGTTCAAATTAGTATGACGGGAACCATCGCTCCCTTTTCGATATTGGCCACGCCGATTCCAATGCCAATTAAGCCATCTGCATTACACAGCGCCAGAATGTGAGCGGAGCCGTGATACTCCACCGGTTTTACCGTTCCTCTCTTCGTTACATTCACCGGTATCCAGCTTTGCCTTTCGGTGTTTTTCCTAACAATAGTTTCGTCCACAGGCATCCGGAGACTGACAGGTGAGTAATCACAGCCCATCAGCTTGTAAAGAAACGGCTTGACCAGAAGCTCAAATACTACATAGGTTGATACCGGATTGCCGGGCAGCCCCCAAAAATATACCTTATCCGAGAGTCCAAATGCAGTTGGCTTTCCCGGCTGGACCGCGATTTTGTCAAATAGCAGTTTGACATTGTTTTTTTTAAGTATCCCTGGGACCAGGTCCAAATCGCCGACCGATACGCCGCCGGAGACGATGACGACGTCATTATCTGCGGCTGCGGTTTTTATTACACGGTCGATGTCGGTAGCTACATCCCTGACTATGCCGCAATCTCGCACCGACACACCTACTGACTCAAGCTGGGCGGCGAGCTGTAAGCTATTGCTGTTTCTTATTTGAGACGTGCCCGGCATAAGAGCCGGCTCAACCAGCTCATCTCCGGTTGCGACAATCGCCACTTTCGGTTTTTTTGCAACGAGCGGCCGTGTGAGACCGACCGAAGCGGCGACTGCGATATGCTGCGGCCCGATGCGAGCGCCCTTTTTCAGGACCACCTCTCCTATCTTAATATCCGTTCCTTTTCGGCAGATATTGTCGGGCGTCTGCTTACCTCTAAACACTATGTTATGTTGGCCGACATTCTCCGCTTGGGGATGCCCTACGGCATTGGTTTGCTCAACCATAATGACGCAGTCGGCTCCTTGCGGAACGGCGGCGCCGGTCATAATCTTGGCGCACTGGTTAAAACCGATTGTTTTTGTGGGTGATACTCCAGCCGATATGGTCTCGACTATCGTAAGTGCGTTGGCAAGGTCCGACCGGCGGCAGGCGTAACCATCAAATACCGCCTTGTCAAAGGGCGGCATATCTATATCGGATATTATATCCTCAGCCAGTATCCGGTTTAGCGCCTGCCCAATATCGACTCGCTCAGTGGCGAGTAGTCGAGCGGAAGATAAAACAATTTGTAAGGCCTCGTTCAACTCTATCATAGTCATTCGCAGCCGTTGTTGATGGACAACCTCTATGGGCCGGTTCCAAAATATGACCTGTAATCCTCCGGTTTGTCAATACGGACCAACACCGCACTGTCAGGTGTTTTAACTTCAACTACTTTATCTTCGTTGGAATACACGACATACCGTGCCCCCTTTTCGGTGGGAGCATTGATAAGCTCTTTGAATAACGATTTTGCGAACAATGCCGGGTGTCCTCTTTTTTTGTTAAAGGCGGGAACCACAATTGGGCTTTTTGTCTCTCTGAATGTTCTGACAATCCGGCTAACAATAGTCGTAGTAATAAATGGATTGTCAACCAGACAAAGAAGTATCGCTTCGGTTTCCGGCGGAGCATTTTCTAATCCCGCAATCAAAGAGGACAACTGTCCTTTGCGATAGTCCTTGTTTATGACCACGTCTGTTCCAGATAGGTCGATTGACCTTTGTATGGTCTTTGCCTTGGCACCAAGAACAACAGTAATCCTGTCCAGCAAAGAGCGTCGAAGCACTGAGACAATCTGCTCTAAGAAAGTTGTGTCTTCAAAGCGCAACAAGGGCTTTGGCTTTCCCATTCTCCTTGATTCACCGGCAGCCAGTATGATAGCGTTTATCATAAATTTTTCCCAGTTAGTTTTCTTGAGCCGGCTAAAGTCAGATGACCGATTTGAGCCGTATGTCCCAATCTTCTTATTTTCACAAGCTCACAGATGATGCTCAAAGCAATCTCTTCGGGTGTTACTGCCCCGATGGAGATGCCGATAGGGGAATAGACTCTGTTGAGCAGCTCCTCTGGGAGACCTTTTTGTTTAAGCCGTTCCAGGATTGTCATTGTTTTGCGTTTGCTGCCTATCATTCCGATATATCGTGCATTGGTTTTGACGGCCTGCTCAAGGACGATTTCATCGTATTTGTGCCCCCGTGTTACAATCACGATGTATGAATCGCCGTCAATGCGAATCTTGTCGAGAATGCGTCCAAAATCCCCCACAATGATATTGTCTGCGTCGGGAAACCTCTGGCTGTTGGCGTATTCATACCTATCGTCGCAAATAGTTGGTCTAAAATGCACAGATTTTGCGAATTTGGAAATATAGTAAGACAAGTGCCCTGCGCCGAAGATGATAAGCTTTGGTGACTTAGCTACGCTTTCTACGAACACCTCAATACCGCCGGCAGATACTTTTGTCGCACATTGTTCTTTTGCTGCTTCTTCGTTTATGACTGCGACAAGCTCTGACGGGAGCTCAGGCGAAGCGATTGCATCTATCCGGCTCACATCTCTAAAGAAGATTTTTCGCGGTTGTTTGTCGGGCGAGATAATTGAAAGAAGCACACCCTTCTGGTTATTGTCAACGGCAAGTGAGAGCTCTTTGAATAATGGAAGCGTCCTCTTATCGAAGGTCTCGACAAAAAGCTCTATTGTTCCTCCACAGATTCCCTTTTCATCATCCGGTGCGGCGGCCAAATCAAAGTGGAAAACCTGGCTTTTCGGTGCGGTGAGCATATTCCTGGCTTCTTCAATCATTGTGGCCTCTATCAGGCCTCCTCCTATGGTGCCGATGGTTTCCTGGCCTCCGGCGAAGACCAACATCTTGTAGCCAGGTTTTCCTGGGGTTGAGCCGAAGGTAAATATTACCGTTGCCAGGGCGACATTTTGCCCTGCTTCCAGGGACGCCGCCGCTTTGCGAAATATGTCAATGTCATCCATACAGCCAGAATCCGCCAAGCCCGCCAAGTATTGTGGCGGATGGCAGGAATCGCACAATATTGTCCTCAATGTTTTTTGGAGCCAGAATTTTTTTTACATTATGCCCAGCAGATTATATACTGAAATCTTATTGTAATAAACATCCTTTTTGTGGCGGCCCTGTCGCGGAACTTGTGGTGCACGATTCCGCGGACTCGCTGTATTGTATGAATAACAGATGAGATTCCAATCAACGAAGGGACTCGATATGGCAGAGACAATTTCCTTCAAACTCAATGGTGAATCGGTAAGCGTGACCACAAATGGCGGGCGCCCGCTTCTGTGGGTCTTGCGAACCGATTTGGGGCTTACGGGGACCAAATTTGGCTGTGGGAAGGCACTGTGTGGCGCCTGCACCGTTCTGGTGGACAACAAGGCAGTTCGCTCCTGTTCTTATCCGGTGAAAAACGTCGGCGGAAAAGAGGTCCTTACAATTGAAGGACTATCCAGGAACGGCGACCTGCATCCGCTTCAGAAGGCCTTTATCAAACATGATGCCCTTCAATGTGGATTCTGCACATCCGGTATGATTCTTAATGCTTACAGCTTGCTCAATCAAAATCCAAAGCCCAGCCGGGAAGAGATTATCAAGGGAATGGAAGGCAATTTGTGTCGATGCGGGGCATATACCCGTATCATTGATGCCATTCAAACCGCGGCGGTGGAAATGAAGGGAGGTAACTTGAAATGAAAGAAGAGTATATGGATATTGATTTTCGTGATGTGAGTGTTGACCCGAATTTGTCCCGCCGGGAGTTTATAAAGCTGGTAGGCGGCGGGATTATAGTCTTTTTCTGGGTTGGGGACGACTCCATACTCGAGGCACAACGCCGCGGCCGAAGTTACCCTGAGGATTTTAACGCATATCTGAGAATCGGCTCTGACGGCAGAGTTACCTGCTTTACGGGTAAGGTGGAGCTGGGGCAGGGTGTCATCACGTCGCTTGCGCAAATGTTAGCTGACGAGCTTGATGTCGGCCTGGACTCAGTTGATATGGTGATGGGAGATACCTCGCTATGTCCCTGGGATATGGGGACGTTTGGCTCTATGAGCACCCGATTCTTCGGTCCTCCCCTGAGAGCTGCCGGAGCAGAAGCCAGGTCGATTATGATAGAGCTGGCGGCTGAGCATTTGCAAATGCCTGCGGACAGATTGGTCGCCGAAAATGGCGCGGTCTTTGATAAGAGCCAGAAAGAAAAACGCGTAACATACTCAGACCTGGCGAAAGGCAAGACAATCGCAAGGCGCGCCACGGGAAAACCAGTGTTGAAAGTCTCATCGGAGTTTAAGGTTATGGGCAGGGAGTTTTTGCGTCAGGACGCCCTGGAGAAAGTTACCGGCAAGGCCAAATATGCAGCAGATTTCCGACTGCCTGATATGCTGTATGCGAAGGTTCTAAGACCTCCTGCTCACGGTGCGTCGCTAAAGAGTGTTGATACTTCGGCTGCAGAGAAGATTGAAGGCGTTTCGGTGGTTCGTGACGGCGACATTATCGCCATCCTGCACAAGAATCCTGACGAGGCGGGAGAAGCTTTGTCAAAGGTCAAAGCCCAGTTTGAAGTGCCGCCGGTGAATGTTGATGACCAGACTATATTTGAGCATTTGCTGGGTAAGGCAGGGAAAGGAAACGTCGTCGCCCAGGGCGGTGAGCTTGAGGCCGGTGAAAAATTGGCCGACATCATGGTCGAACAAACATACTTTGACGGATACAAGGCGCACTCACCCATAGAGACGCATACGGCTTTGGCCAAAATCGAAGGTAACAAGGCCACGGTTTGGGTATCGACCCAGACACCTTTTCCTATCAAGAACCAGATAGCCGAGGCGATTGGTTTTGCTGCTGATGATGTGCGGGTCATCACGCCTTTTGTTGGAGGAGGCTTCGGCGGCAAAAGCCCCGGCAGGCAGGCAATTGAAGCGGCCAAGCTGGCGAAGGCAACTGGAAAGCCGGTCCAGGTTGCCTGGAGCCGCGAAGAGGAATTTTTCTATGACACTTTTCGGCCTGCGGCTGTCGTCAAGATAAAGTCGGGAATCACAAAGGACGGCAAGATTGTCCTCTGGGATTACAGCGTATATTTTGCCGGCGAGCGCGGCTCCCAGCAGTTCTACAATATACCGCATCATCGAACCTCCGGCATCGGAGGTTCAGGCAGCGTCCATCCGTTCGGAACCGGTCCGTGGCGTGCGCCTGCCAACAACACCAATACGTTTGCCCGGGAGTCACAGATAGACATTATGGCCGCCAAAGCCAAAATGGATGCTGTAGAATTTCGTTTGAAGAATCTACAGGATGAGCGAATGATACGGACTCTTAAGGCAGCAGCCGAGAAATTCGGCTGGACAGGTTCGGCTGCGCCGAGCGGCAGGGGAGTGGGCGTCGCGTGCGGAACTGATTCAGGGACTTATGTAGCAACAATCGCTGAGACAAGTGTGGATAAGCGGACAGGGCACGTTCAGGTCAAGCGGGTGGCCTGTGCTCAAGATATGGGGCTGGCTATCAATCCCGAAGGGGCCAGGATACAAATTGAGGGCTGCATCACGATGGGATTGGGATATGCCCTGGCTGAGGATATTCACTTTAAGGGAGGAAGGATTTTAGATGTGAACTTTGATACATATCAGTTGCCTCGTTTCTCGTGGGTGCCGAAAATCGAGACGGTGATACTTGACCTGAAGGACCAGCCCGCCCAGGGAGGCGGTGAGCCGGCCATTATTACTATGGGAGCGGTAATCGCCAATGCCGTCTATGATGCCGTTGGCGCCAGGGTGTTTCAACTGCCGGTGAGTCCCGAGCGCATTAAAAAAGCAATGGTAACGTAATCGGCAAAGGTGTTTTCGATAAGAGGTGTTCATAAATGAAGACCAATGTTTTTATGTCGAGACGCTTTGTTTTTTTGGCAATAGTCGATGTAGTTTTTTGTCAGCAGATAACCGCTGCCAGCCCGTACTTGAGCTGGAAGAGCGGTCCCCCGCACAATGATAACTTTTTCCCGATATGTGTGTGGCTGCAAAATCCGAGTAAGGCAAGTAGTTATAAGGCAGCGGGTTTCAATACATATATAGGTTTGTGGAAAGGGCCTACCGAACAACAGCTTGCGGACCTGAAAAACGCTGGTATGAAGATTATCTGCCATCAAAATGAAGTAGGCCTAAGGCACATTGATGACCCGACCATTATCGGCTGGATGCACGGTGATGAGCCGGACAATGCCCAGTCGCTGGGGGAGGGTAAAGGTTACGGTCCGCCGATTCCGCCGGAAAGGATTATTGAGGACTATCAGAAGATTCGAAATGCCGATGCCACGCGGCCGGTAATTCTGAACCTGGGCCAAGGTGTCGCGTGGGATGGCTGGTATGGCCGGGGTGTTCGCACAAATCACCCGGAGGATTACCTACAATACGTAAAGGGCTGCGACATTGTCTCCTTTGACATCTACCCGGCTGTTCATTCAAAGCCCCAAATCGCAGGCAACCTATGGTATGTCGCCGGAGGGGTGGAGCGTCTTGTGAACTGGACGGAGGGCAGAAAAGTTGTATGGAACTGTATTGAGTGCACAAGGATACAAAATCCAAAAATCAAACCCACGCCCCACCAAGTCAGATGCGAGGTCTGGATGTCAATCATACATGGCTCAATGGGGCTGATTTACTTTGTGCACGAGTGGCAGCCGAGGTTCAATGAATCCGCACTTCTTAGCGACCCGAATATGCTCTCGGCTGTAACGGAGATAAACCGCCAGATAACCGAGCTTGCGCCGGTGTTGAATAGTCCGACTATTGTGAAAGGGATAAGCGTATCATCGGACAATAATAATGTTCCTGTGGCGGTTATGGCGAAGAGGCACGAGGGCTGGACATATCTATTTGCGGTAGGAATGCGAGATGGCCAGACAACCGCGACCTTCAATATCACGGGTATTGAGGGCGCAGGGACAGTGGAGGTGCTTGGTGAGAGCCGAACGCTCGATTTGAAGGATGGTGTTTTCAAAGACCACTTCAAGCCGTGGGGCACGCATCTTTACCGAATGAGTGATGGAAATAAAAAGTGATGTCGGGAAAAAAACAGATATTTTCAGGTCCAGATGGACAGCCGCGAACGACCAGTTTCTACGGCAATCCATATATGTTCACCGGGCGAACGTATGACTGCTGCTTTGCTGAATCGCCTCAGACACTATTGTCGTGTCTTCCAGAAGAATGGTCAGAGCCATAGTATATAGGTATGGAGTAGAAAAGGGCTGCAAGCAGCGAACTTGCAGCCCTATATGCTGAAAAACAAAGTTGGATAGTCTCTAACGATACCTCGGCCCCGTTCCCTCCAGCCAACGCGCAGCGAGTTCGGCAAAATCGTAGATGTCAATCCTGCTATCTCTGTTGAGGTCTATTCCAGAGCACCAATCATTGCCGGCACTGCAATCCTCGGTCTGCCAATATGACGCAAGCACGGCATAGTCGGCGAAGTCTGTATCACAATCGCTGTCGAGGTCGGCAAGCAGGTAATACTCCGATAAGTCGCTTTCGACGAAATATGGAGGCAACCCATAACCCTTCGAAAGTCCAACAAGCCCGTCACCAACGGAGATGTTCAAAAATGTAAGTCTTATTGTGCCATTATAGAATATCTCGACCTGGAAGCTGTTGGTGTTGGATAAGCTCAATTTCGGCACATTCTCAAATGTTACCACGATTCTGTCGTTGAGCTGTTTCCAGGAAACTGTCCCGCCTGCCGAAGGATCCAGGTCGTCAAACAAGGCAGATATTCGAGGCAGGTTGAAGTGATGCTCGAAACTCTCAAGGTAACAAGTATCGCCGGATACGAAGGTGATATAACCATTGCTTCCGACATAGATTGTTTCATAACTTGTGCCATAGAAGTCTATCTGCTTACCGTTGAGGTCTATTTGGACATAGTCATCGTTTCTGAACTGGATATTGGTCCCGCCTTTTGGGTCAACAGGAAAACTTGTGGCTTCCCTACAGCAGGCCTGATAATAGCTGCCTGAGCCGTCGGGTGTTAGCGTCAGCGTCCGATACGCCATATCATTGCGATTAGGGTCGCCGGGATTGAAGGGGTATTCAAACTTAAACAGCTCAGTAAAATAGTCAACCTGCTCAACATTCATTGTCACCGGGATGATTGTCTGTGGCATACAGGGGTCATTGGTATAGGCAATAATCTGACCTTTGTAAGTTCCAACCGGTAGATTGGCCTCAAATATTACATTAGCATCGTTTACTCCGCCGGGAGCAATAGAGCCGGTATCGGGCATAATGTCAATCCAGGCCGCCTCTGGCTGCATATTCCCATTCAGCTTCGGTCGGAAGTCGGTAACCGTTGTTTGAGAAGTTACAATCACCTGTTAACAGATAATAGCAAGGCTGATAGCCATCGACTGTGCTGCGCCAATTATAATATGCTACGGCTCCAAACCAGCGAACGCCTGTAATTGGATGTTGGTCCTTGTTATCACGGACAATGAAAATGCCATTTGTCCATTGGATTCGGCTGGCCGTATCTGAGTCATACGTATCACAGTAAATATTTGAATTATCAGCACCATAGACAAAACCTGACCGAAGTTCTATGAGGCCCTGTGCCATAGCTGAGTTTAGATATTCACAATACTTACTGCATGTCACCTGAGTCGCCGCTATGTAGAAGGAATTGATATAAACAGTGTGAATTGGAATTTCGTCGCTGGGATGACTCGGGTCAATGAAACCGTAGTGGTCTCCCATCTCAAATTCGCCGCCAGGTATAATAACCATGCCGGTCGCAAATGCCGTGCTGTCACACATTATAGCGGATATCAAAAACAAGGTTATTATTAAAATTAAAAAAGTTTTCTCTTTTTGTATTGCATTGTTCCATAGACTTAAAAACATTTTATAAACAGGCATAAATCCTCCTTCAGTTTTGCCAAAAACTATTTTCTAATACTATAAACATAGGCGGCTTGATTATTCTTTTGACCGTCATTTTTCTGCTGAGAGGTTCGAATGTATTCAACAGCAACCTGTTCATCTGATACCGTAACGCGAAGATGTCCTGAGTTGGGCAAAATATCACCGCTAATATACCCGTAGACTTCGGCTTGTCCTGCATTCTTGAAATTCGGATGACTGGGCTGAGGAACAAGTTGATAAATGATTCCATCAAGCTCCTGTTTTGCAAAGAAATGGTCGTGGCCATGAAAAAAAACGTTACATTGTTGTCTGCCATTAACTGGTGAATGGGTTTTGCCCCAGCCTGGCCTTTTTTCATCAAATCCCCATGTATTATCTTTATTGAAACCCCCCATTTCATAATACTTGGCAAATTCAGTTCCTCCGCGTCCTTCTTCTCCTTCGCCGATTAACTGATGGCAGAAAACGAATTTAAATTTTGCATTACTTTTTTCGAGCGCCTCTTTAAACCATTTATATTGCTTATCTCCCATAGTCCAGCCCCAGTTATCAACATTTCTGCCGGGTTTTCTAGTTGTGTAACTGTACGGGTCAAGAACAACAAATAATGCGTCTCCCCAGGTCCAGGCATAATAGTTTTCACGAATGCCGACAAACTTTTCGATAGAGATGTTCCCTGAATAAAAATCATCTGGTTCAGGATTGGGAAAATATGTCTTGCGGGCTTTCGCTGACGAGATGGCAATGTTGTTTTCTGTACCATCAAGTATCCATCCTGTTTCGCCATCATGGTTTCCGAGCACCAGGTAAAGCGGAACCGAATGAGCAGAATGGCTAAAGAAACCTCTTTGCATTAAGTATCTGTTTTGAATGTTAGTATCATTTATTTCAGCAAGCTTGTCGGTCATAAAGGTATCACCAAGATCAATAAGGAAATCAGGTTTCTCCAACAATTCATTCAACAATGTTTTTTTATACAGCTCGAGGCTGGATTGCTCATCCAGGTGAGAATCGGCCTGCACAACAAAGCAAAAACTGCTTCCTTTAGCCCTGCATGTATGAAAGCTGTATTCAGTCTGTGAGACCAGCGATGCCTGTCCATGTCTCAAGCAGATTAACCTGTAGAAATACTGCTTGTTGGATTTCAGATTATTAAGGACAATCTCTGCCGGTTTTTCGGCTGATATACTTATCTTCTCAGTTTTCTCCATATAGTTGCCCGAAGAAGTGCCATATTCGATGTATCCATCAATATTTTCCGCAGAAAGAATGCTGACAATGACTGACTTATCCGTAGGGCAACCAAGCACAAATGACAATTCGGATGTTTTTCCCGCTTCTGCGAGCAGAACAAATTTCTTTTGTTGCATTCCTCTGGTCACGCGCCGAGGTTTTTCATCTTTACCAAAAGCAGGTGGGTCCAACAAAAGTATGGCACTTATTAAAGCAGCGGTGAGATTACCTACAATGGTTTGACGCTTCATTTCGCTGCTCCTTTCGGGCTGAAGAAGAAGTCCTCTACGTCTTTAAGAACCGGCTGGTCCTGAGCAGGACTTGAATAGATGTAATAAGGAGCGCTTTTGTAACCCTCAAGATTACGCAATTTCATTAAAGCTGTACGTTGCTCTTTGGTGAGAGTCTGGTTGACCTTTGCAAAGGCAGTGGCATAATACCATGACATTTCACCATCCAATTCGCCATAGCGGCGCCCCAAGCTCAAAATCTTTGTCTTGTCTGGCGTTTAGCCATCTAAAAGCTTACGCAGTTCCTGCGAAATGTTTCTGCGAACAGCAATTGTTTCTTTCAATAATTCTCGCTGTTTGTCTGCAATTCCGGTGATAAGAACTCTTTGCTGCTCAGTCAAAACATCATCGAGAAAAGCCTTGCCGCTATCGCCTGTAACAGAAGTGCCTATATCATAGTCTCGCTTACCCATCGCAGGCATATCTTTCATATAAAAACCGCCAAAATATGTTCCATGCCGTTCAGGGCAGAAATAGGTATCGGCCTCAACGGACCCGGCGGTCCAACTGAAGAATTCACTTGTGTACGTCATATATGCCACATTGAACAGTTGCGATTTTCCACGACCCTGTTTCTTTATCTCGTCACGCTCATCCAAGATAGGCCATGTGCTGAAATCTCCAAACTTCATTTTGGCAAAATACGCCTTCTGCTCAGGCGTCAGCAATAAAGCTACCTGGGCCATGGCCTGAGCCCGTTGCAAACTAAGTTCCGCATCAAAAGCAAAAATATTTCCCACATATTTAATCACCGCATTTTTGTTGAGACCGTCACTCCCCGCCGGGATTTGATTATCACGCTGCATGCAAAATGCCTTGATCAGCGGCAGTCGAATTTTCGCCAGTTCTTCCAATTTGATAGACTGCTGCTCAGCCAAGTCCTGAAACACTTGTTTTTGCTTTGCATTGAGGACATGCATCACATTTCCGGCCACCCGGTCGAGGAACATCGGATTGTGTCCTTTTTGTGCGATATCAATATCGCGCATGTACTGGAACCCGAAAAAATCACAGACCTTGCCTGGCGGAATAAATGTGCACGCCCCGAAATCACCGGTCAGGAATGCCAGACCGCTAAATGCGATGGTATGCAGCTGAGCATTATCACTGATAGCTTGCTCAATTGAATACTTGTCTTTTTTCTGCTCTCCGCTATGCCCTGGATTGTTATCTCTTCGAGCGCCCGCCTGCCTATCGCCGCGAGGAGGGTCCAGATCTCTTAATGTTTCCGAGTCAAAACCCGCTTCTTTAACAGCATCGTTTAGTTCTGGGCCATTTTGCAACCCTGCGTCTCTGAAAGCTCTATGGATTGCCTTGGCATCGTCAGCTGTTAAAGACGAAGCTTCATATTTTGACAAGATAGATTTTACCTTTGCTTTTTGCTTGTCTGTAAGGGGTTGCGATTTTCGCTGCTCACCTTCCTGTCGTGGTGGATTCTCAGCAAGACTGGTCGTGGACACTAAGAAATTAAAGATTAAACAGATAGCTATTTTTACAATAATGATTTTTGTTAACTCTGTCTTCATGGACATCTCCTTTTCAATATTAAGTGTTAAGTATTACTGATTCCGGTTTACTAACAGCAAGCTTGTATTTGCATCCTTTAGTCAGTTCAATCTGGTAATCGTTGTTCGTTCTATCTATAATTGCCTGAATCGTATGGACGGGGGACAATTTTTTGAAATTATTTAATTTTCAGTCATCGGGACTGACGCCTCCGATATACCGCGTATAAATCACCTTTAATTCTGCGCTGCAGAGGATATGATTCTTCATGGCGGAAAGGAGAACATCGCGGTTTACTTCGTCAGGCAATACCTTGATTTGCAGGGGTGCAGACAACGCATAAACGGTGTAAATATAACTCTTGGGCCCTGGCCCCTTGGAGTGCGGGGGGGCATATTCTGTTCTTCCATTGACGCTGTTATTGCCGAGTGTCCCAACCCCTTTTACATTCTTTGAGAGGCTTTGGACATTTGCTGGGATATTATAAAGTATCCAATACCATTTGATTTTTCCTTCAGGATCAATGTGGTGCATGATGACTGCATAACTCTTAGTACCAGTTGGTGCTCCGCTCCATTCGAGCGGCAGTGTGGCGCTGGCTCCATCCCCGGTGAACTCTTTCGGCAACGTTTCACCATCAGCCACATCGGGACTGCGCAAAATAAATGAGCCCTTGCTGGGTAGTCGTGTTGAGTTAAAATCTCTTGATGGCCTACCACTCGGTGTGGCAGCAATGGTATCTTTCTTCTTAACAGGCATAGGTTTTACAACATGGCAGCCCTCATTTAGCAGTGTATTGGCTGTTACAACAAATAGAATCATACAATTTAGTACCTTTGCGACATGGTTCATAAAACAGTTCCTCAGCCATTTCTTTGCGTAATTATTTTTAAGCTCATGGTAACGATTAACAATTAATCGCATCCTTTTGCCAATTCTGGCATAGCGATTTTCATTCTTTACGTCTATAATTGTCTGAATCATATGGATCGGGGACAAATTTTTTGAAAATCTTTAAATTTTTGTCCCCAGACCAAAAGTTGATGACAATATATAAGTAGAAACAGACAGTTTTATAATCAGAATAGATTCGCTTAGTTATGCTGGTAAAAGTCAAAAAAACTGAGGCAAGGGAGGTCTTTGAGATTCTCGTCAGAGAAAACTACCCTATGCTTATGACATATCTTCGGGCAGTTGTACGGGATGAGTCCGTTATCGATGACCTGTTCCAGGAAACTATGCTCATTGCCTGGCAAAAGCTCGATGAATACGACCGAGCTAGACCATTTGGACCATGACTGCGGGGCATTGCCGCAAAGCTCGTAATGTCCCACTTCCGTAAAGCAAAATCAGATATTATGATATTTGAAGGCAAAACCTTGGAATACCTCAGTCAGCAACTGCAATATATAAGCGAAAGGCCGGGTGATACCTGGGACGAAAAAATCGCAGTACTAAAACATTGTATTGAAACGTTGTCTGAGGATTACCGCCAAGCTATAAATCTTCGCTATTTTGAGCAAAATTCTGCATCGCAGATTTCCGCAATTACAAAAGCTACCATCGAAACTATAAAAAAACGACTCCAGAGGGCGAGAGCACAACTGCTCGATTGTCTGCAACGCAAAAAGGTTGTTATGGAGATTACGACATGACAACAGAACCAAATAACCATGAGAATGATGTTATTGACGAACTGACCGGCAAATGGTTTGATTCTGAAGCAGACGAGTCTGTATCCAGCAAATCACTTGATGATATGCATGGATCTTTTGATCCCAAACAGGTCCGACGGGCGGCCCAATTACAGCTTGTCCATTCGTTGCTGACCCAGTTAGCTGATCGCGATGAGGTTGCTAAAGAACGCCGAATACAGAAGTTAATTAAAAACATAGACACTGATAATGATTTATACGAAAAGTTTTATCGCATTGCCAAACCGCTTTTTCGCTATGGAATTGCCGCAGTTCTAATTATCTCTTTTGTAATCCTGTTTACACAACTGCCAACCAATACCGCTATGGCTTCTATTGACAAGATGATAGCTGCAATCGAACAAGCTGGAGATCGCACATATTCAATTAAAGTCGAGGATAATGAAAAAGACCGTCGGCCCCCACCCCCTGGTCAATATCCGCAGAGAAGAGAAGGACCTGGCGAGCGTGCGGGACTCGATGGGGCAACTCTCTACCTTCGAGGCAGCAACAAGTTCGTACTGTATTGGCAGACACCATCTGGCAAGACCGTAATAAATGGCAGTGATGGACAAAAAAACTGGCACATCCGCCCTGATAAACCGGTCTTAGTCAGTAATAACCCGGAAGCTTTTCGTATTCCAATGCCGCCGGAATTGGCAGCGATATTGTCACTTGATTTAAAAGCTACTTTGCTGCATATACGCGACCATTACAAGGTCAAATACCTGAAAGATATCGCTGGTAACCGAAAACAAAACAGCTCTTGGAAGTATTTGGATGCAAGCAAGGTTAGTCGGGATTTCCCTGGGCCTAAGAATATTGAAATATGGGCGGAGGGCAAAACGGGGCTTTTGCTAAGAATTGAATTTGCGGATATTCACATAGAGGACGACCCTTCTCTGAAGCGATTGATTATTGAGCTTGTAGACCAAAAACGGCTATCGGATGATTGGTTCACCCACCAAGCCCATCATTCAGAAGATGCGGAAGTTGATTTTGTATCAGATGAATATGAATAGGCTTTACCTGAAAGACGCATATAAATTTCTAAGAGGCGATAGTGAGTGGTAACATGATAGGATTTGTAAGAGAGAGTTGTTTGTTGTGGTAGCCCAGAATAAAATATGCGTCTGAAGGAAGAAATTGATGCCAACATCGGGACCCTCTGCGTGATGTTATCTATACCTTGGAGGATCAGGCATTGCATGTGGAATTCTCCACCAAACTGCTTGACAGAGATCCGAACAGGAAGATGGAGACTGATTGACCGGGGGCCGGCGGATCACAGGGATCATCCCCTTTGCAGGATAATGTTCAAAAGTGATACGATAGTACGAATACAGGGAATAAAGGTGTCAATTTAACTCGACCTCTACTGCAACCAGATACTATCAATATGAAAATACGCATCATCCTCCCCTTGCTTATATGCCTCGCTGCGCCAAGCCGGTCCCACTCAGCAACCGGGGACGCGAACTGGCCGCAGTTCCGCGGATCAGGTGCTTCTGGCGTTAGCGCCAACGCGAACTTGCCGGACAAGTGGTCTGGGCATAAATATCTGCACTCCCGCTCGGCGGTGTTGCAATCATCATTGCGTGCGAAGAAGTATCAGTGAGCTTCTCGCGAATCATCACACCCGCCTTGGCCCAGTCGTGCGTGTGCTCTATGCTTTTAATTCTTGCAGTTATCTCGCCATCACCGCTTAGAGTGGTATAGACATAATAGAAATCATCTGCAGAGCCCCCGATGTCCGCACCATCACCATTTATTGTATAAACACCACCCACGACCGAATAAGAGCCCGGAGCAGAAGGGCTGCCGATATTCCGTCCGGTCTCTTCTGCCGCAGCTTCAAAACCAATCGCTGTTTGCCCGGCATCCCATTCGGAGTCGTTGAAAGCGGGGTCTGTCCAAGCTAAACCTGCATCCGCTGAGGTCGGCACATGATAGCGAACATTTGCACCTCTTGGCACGAGTGTCTCGGCTGACTGTGTCAGACCATAGGAAATATCAGACAATTGCTTTGGATAAGGTGTATATTGATGGACGACGGTATTGCCGTCAGGGCCCACTATTGCAATGCACTCATCACTCTGGGCCAGCTTGAAATTGGTATGCAAATATGGAGCATTCGGGTCACGGATGTCATTGTCGGAGGCAAAGACAACCAAGAATTCACCAGGACCGATGTTGACGTCTGGAAATTGCCAATCCTTCAAGTTAGCCCAAGTTCCGCAGTTACCTATCAAAATCCTCATTTTTGAGTCAAAAACAAACAA
>CAZKOQ010000022.1:0-5725 GCA_964554425.1 uncultured Pirellulales bacterium
AAAGAACACTCTCTCGCGACTTAAACGAGCTTGTGAAAATGAGATTAATTGTGCGAGAAAAGGACACGTACACAGCCAACAAAAACCTGATTTTGCAGTTTCTCCCGTTTACCGCTGCATCACCAGCTCCTGTCGGAGCTTAAGATTTGATGTTAATAAACGCGAATGGGAAAGCAAGTTAAGCAAAGACGGCCTATACGACCACCCCATCGACGCCCTGCGATATTTTTTCGTCAACTATCGCCGCAATCCCAAATCCATCACAAGACGATACTAAAAAATTATCTCAAAACTATCACCCTGATTGAAGCGAAGGATCTGGCCAGCCAAAACGAGAGATTCCTCGCTGCGCTCGGAATGACATTTTGCGTTTTGAGATAATTTCTAAATGAAACTCTATCCGGGGAGGTTTTCTTATAATGTCTGCGTTAGTGGTCTGTCGCGGATTATTTGAGGGATTGTCATGCTAAACCACGGCTCGTCGGCGTGAAGCATCTGGCCTTATCAAAAAGAGATTCTTCGGCTACGCTTTCAGAGATGACATTTTATGTTTTGAGACAGTCTCTTATTCCTGTTTCTTTGGTTTTAAAAGGTCTTTTAGGCCTTTGGTGAGGTCTTCGGTGGTTTTTAAGACCTCCTTGCCGAGGTTTTCTCCGGTTTTCAAAACTTCTTTGCCCAGTTCTGCGGTTTTGGCCAGCGTTGACTTCAATGAATTGAGCATTTCATCAGGCAGAATACCGGCGCCTTGCTGCGCGACACCCTCTGCGATTGCAACAAGGATTTTGCCGGATAGCGCCGCGGTATCGAGCTTGTTGTCGCCGCCTAAATCTGTCATCTTTATTGGAGCGAGTTTGAGCGTGACGGTATCTGCCTTGCCGGGGATGGGCAAGAGCTTGACATTGACGGTTATATCTGAGATTTCAAGAGTATCTACGTGTAGTTTCTTGCCGGGCTTTTCAGGTTCGCCTTCGGTCTTCGGCTGGGCAGGCATACCCTTTATTATGTCCTGCAGATTATTGCCGGAGATGCCTCGCTGTTCGAGAGTAACATCTACGCCGTTGAGTTTGATTTCCCTTACATTGACTATGTCGCTCAAAAGAGACCTGACATCAACTGCAACGCTGCCGTTCTTTAGCTGGAGGAGCTTGTCGTGCTGGTAGCCGGGCGGATTTTTAATCAAAAGATTCTGTAATGCAAGTTTGCCGCCCAGAATCGAAAGATCCACATCATCCACGCTGACACCAACGTTAAGAGCTTTGGTTCCCGCCGTCTCGATACCGATTTTTACGGCTCGGTCGGCAAAGAGATTTACAAGCACCACCGCGATAACAACTAAAACCACAATCACCAGCAAAATAATGCTGAGCACTTTAAGCGGCTTTTTCATTTTGTTAGTCCTTTCTGTCATGCTGAACCGCAGGTGAAGCATCTGGCTTGCGCACGCCAGGTTCTTCGCTTCGCTCAGAATGACAGTAAATTACCATCCGTTTTATCAATCGCTTTCACGGACCATTTTTGCACCGACCGGATTTAATCTTTCCTCGATTTTCTCATAGCCACGGTCGATGTGATAGACCCTGTTGACAATTGTGGTTCCCTCGGCGGCAAGCCCTGCCAGCACAAGCGCTGCTGAGGCACGCAGGTCGGAGGCCATCACCGGAGCGGCTATCAAATTTTTCACGCCGGCTATAATGACAGCCGACCCTTCTTTGCGCAGGTCTGCCGCCATTCGGCTTAGCTCAGCAATGTGCATAAAGCGGTCGGGAAAGATTTTCTCAATGATTATGCTATTGCCCTGTGCAAGCGATAGAAGCGCCATAAACTGCGCCTGAAGGTCGGTAGGGAAACCCGGATACGGCTGAGTGGTAATCTCGGTGGGCCTAAGAGGCCTGTTGCCTACAACGATGCAGCCATCATTTTGCGGCTCGACCATTACACCGACATCGCGCAATCTATCAACCACAGCCATCAGGTCATTAAGCCGGCAGTTGTTAAGCTGCAACCGGCCCGCGGTTATGGCGGCAGCGACCATAAATGTTCCTGCTTCAATGCGGTCCGGAATTACCTCATACTCGACCGGTCGCAACTGCTTGACTCCATCGACAACCAGACGCGGCGAGCCGATGCCGCTAACTTTAGCGCCCATTTTATTGAGGCAGTTTGCTAAGTCTGTTACCTCCGGCTCGCAGGCGGCAGATTCGATGACGGTTCGGCCTTTTGCCAGCGTTGCCGCCATCAGCACATTTGCGGTGCCCAGGACCGTCGAGCCGAAAGGTCCGCCCAAAAAAATCTCTTTGCCCACCAGCCCTTTTGGCGCTTCGACAACGACGTAACCATTTCTCAAATAGACGTTGGTGCCAAGCTCCTGCAGGCCCTTGAGGTGAAGGTTGACCGGACGATAGCCGATTGCGCATCCGCCGGGCATCGAGACCTCCGCCCTTCCGCAGCGTGCAACTAATGGCCCGAGTATGCAGATACTCGCCCGCATCTTGCGGACGATGTCATACTCCCCAACGGGATTATCGACTACTGTTGCATCAATAGATACGTCCCCATTTTGCTCGCGAACAGCCTTGCAGCCCAATTGGGTAAGAAGCTCGCTGCATACCGTGATATCCGAAAGACGGGGCACCGCTTTTATAATAGACTTGCCGGCAGCAAGTATAGTAGCGGCCATTATCGGCAAGGAAGCGTTCTTTGAGCCGTTTATCCTGACGCTTCCGGAAAGCTGAACCGGCCCTTCAATCCGAAATATGTCCATATCTTTTCCTTGAAAAAGCGAGCGCCTTTTGCAATACTTCGCAAAGTCGCAGCGCCGAAAGTGTTATGGTAATAAAAAGTGGCAGCGGTTTCAAGACCTCCTGTTGGCTTCTGCTTAGGCATCCTGGCACAACACGGTGAATAAATTAAGTTACGTTGCCACGTAAGAGAGAGAATATGCCGACAGAAATTTTACAGAGCATCAAAAAATTCGCTATAGGGCTGACTATAATGGACCTGGTTTACTTAGTGGGTCCAGTATTATTCGGGATGTGGCTGCTCAAAACGTCATTTGGCGTCAAAGCCCTTGCTGATTCGAGACCCCGTAGAAACAATATGCCGCCCTACCTACCCTTTATACCGCTGTTTATCGGATTCACCGTTCCGTCTCTGGCGGTGCTGGCCATTACCAAGCTGGCAGGAGAATTTAGGGGCTGGCGGGGCGCTTTTCTTAACAACCTTATCCTCTCTGCAAGCGAAATAATCGTGGCAGCAATGATAATTCTTATTGCGAGGGCGAGCTTTGCCAGGCGGCTGAGAGGATTCGGCCTCAACTTCAAGACAATTCATAAAGACCTTTCCGCCGCTTTTGTCAATCTGCTGGCCATCTGGCCGGTCGTGATGGCTACAATAGTTGTGACCGTATATATCGGCGAGCGAATATATGGCCCTGATTTTCAGGTGGAGCAGCACGAGGAGCTAAAGCTCATAACCGCATATCGGCAGTTGTCGCTGCGAATATTGATTGTTGTGCTGGCGGCGGTGATAGTGCCGGTCTTTGAAGAGATGGTCTTCCGAGGGCTGTTTCAGACAGCAATACGCTCGGTGCTGGAGACCCATAATCTCCTCCGGCATCCGTATAGCGGACGGAATGCGGCCTGGCCGGCAATCTTAGTAACATCAGTTGTATTCGCAATGACTCACGCAAATACCGGACACTGGCCGGCGCTATTTGTTCTGGCTGTTGGGCTGGGATATGCCTACGAAAAGAGCGGCTCTTTGTTCCGGCCTATCTTTATCCACTCCTTCTTCAACGCAATCACAATAATATCTGTCTTATACGGAACCTGACGAAGATAATTGGACCAGATTACCGAATTACAAAGCAGCCGACTTTGCAGGAATCTCTCGCCGACGCAGAGCGCCTTCTAATTCAGAGTAATTTTATAAGGGACCTGCTGATACCCAATCAGAACGACTTGGCGGATTTACCTTCAATCGTTCGTGAGGTTGCTTTAGTTTTTCTGACAAGTTGTATAAAACTGCCTGGATTGATTATTTTGGCACCATCTTTCTTTGTATAAGCTGATTTGAAAAGCAGCTCTCGCATCTGCACAGGACCAAGCTCAGGATTAACCTGCCAACCGAGGGCCAGCACACCGGCACAATATGGAATTGCCCAGCTTAGCCCGCCGCGTCCATAATACTGGTAGCCGAAATCATCTTTGTTATACTCCTCGGCAGTTGTTCGCGGACAGGTAGGGACGAGAATGTGTCCAGGGGATGTTTCTGCTGCTTGTCCCGGATAGCCGGGCATACACCCAATTATGCTTTCCGGTGTGCGTGAATTATACCAGCACGGACCGATGAATCCGTGATGGTTCGTGCAGTCAAGCACCAAGAGACCTGCCGCCTCAGCGCGGGCACAGACCGAGTCCCACATATACTGATTTTTGTCTCGCGGGGCACCCGGACCCGAAGGTGCAGCCGAAACTGATACAACACGGATTTTCTGGCTGGCAGGCAGCTTCTTGTTTTGTTCAATAATCCATTCGAGGGCTTTTGCCTCGTAGGCCGTGTCTCTTTTCCAGGATGGGACCGCAGCATAGAACACTTGCGCATCAGGGGCCGTCCCACAGTTAGTCCCCACAAGCAAGCTTGTAACCGCCGGCCCGTGCATACTGCTCTCTGAGCCGCAGCCCGTATCGTAGTACGCTACAATTTTCCCGGCGAACTCAGGATGGTCCAAGTACATCGGCTGGTCAATTATAGCTACATTGATGCCTTTGCCCGTAATGCCCTGCCGGTGCAGTTCCCGTACACCAAGGCCGGGATTCATTGCATCTTTCAGCAGCTTGTTCGGGTCATCTCCGGTCGGTATTTTGTTTGGCTCCGGCCAAACTGTTTTCTTGTTGAAGGTCAACGTGGCGATAATATCCTTTTTGTCAGACAGGTCGAGTTTGCTCAAGTCTTTACTTCGCACATCATCAAATTCTTTAATAGAGGTTACAGATTGAGTAGTCTTTAATGTTTGACCTCCCTCCCCAGCGGGCTGACGGCTTGTTACATATAGAGCGCTCACCTTGTAATCTGCGAAGAAAAATCGGACGCTTCGGTCGGCCCGGACATAGTAACAGTATCCTTTTTTCCCATCGATGTCCTTATAGAGCACGCCATCTTTTGCTATTTTCGGCATTGCCTGACCTTCTATGACCTCGCCCGGTGTGCCTACTACTTTAAGGACCTCATCGAGTGAAGAACCAACCTGTAACTTACCAACGAATAGATAACCTGAAGCGGGTCCTTCAAATCGCAGCTCGTTTATCCTGCCCCGGCTGAATACCACGCAAAAGCCGTTTGGATAGATAGCGATATATGTCGAAGGTAGATTATCTTTACTGAAGGTCTCTCCGCCCCATACATATTTTGTCGGCTCACCGAAAACCCGGATAACATCGCCGAGGGTCGCCGAGTTAGTATCAAGCTGGGCAAGTTTGGCATTTATGTCTGATTGGGAACTCGATGAGGCAGGGGCGGCTGAAATCAGAGCAATCATATTCACCAAAATACAGACAGTGACGCTCTTCATCTTTCGCCCTTTTACCGCAGAACTGTTAAAATCACTAACGCCAAATGCTCCTGCATTCCAGCCCATAATCTCAGCCATAGGATGCAGGTTTACTTCTTTGAGGCGTCTGTTTAATTACTCGCTTACAAGTTTAATCTCGGCCCAGTAGCCCCCTTC
>CAZKOQ010000022.1:5825-18781 GCA_964554425.1 uncultured Pirellulales bacterium
CTTTACCTTGTTGGAAAGCACACAGCCGGTTTCGCGGTCCAACGGGTGTGTTACGAGAACATTTTTTCTGCCCAGCATCTCTTCGTAAAATCCCGGGTTCATATCTTCGCCGCATTTGGCCACCTTCCAGCCCGGCGCAAACTTCCCAATTGCCTCTGAGAGATTCCTGCCGACCGACGCGGTAATCTGTGCCATTTCTGTTTTGGTAAATTTACTGTTTGCAATCGGGCCTGGCTCCCAGCACTGCTCAAGCTTGGTCGGCTTGAGCCGTTTGACCGGAATCGCAAAAACCTCTTTTCCATCGCGGTCTTTCACCACCTTGCCGCCTGAACGCACAACCGCCTGTCGGCCAAGTTTCTCACAAACTCCCACCAGTGTCGGGAAATTGTATGGCGTGTGACTGAATTTGCCTTCGGGATTCAGTGCCGATTTGAATTTGTCGGGCAGCTTCGCAAAACCGATAGTGGTGAACAGTATGCCGGCAGCGCTGGATGGATTGCAATCGGAGTCCTGGCCGCTGCGGGCCGTTATAATAATTGTCTTGTCCGGATCGCCTTTACCGTATAGAAGCCCCAGGACGATGTATGCGCCGTTTATCTTCGCATCGATGTTGAATTTGCCCTTCTCACAGGAAGAGCGGCGATATGCGGGATTGAGATTGTATTTATCCTCGATAAGCTGCCAGGTTTTTTGCCAGTTGTCGGGATTTTCTTTATACCAGCCAAGCACATCACGGATGCACTCGGCGTATTGGCTGTCCTCAGGGATACATTTTAGTCCCGCAAGGATAATTTTCTCTATATCATTTTCAAAAAAGGCCTCTGCGTACATACCGCCGATGAGCTGTCCGCCATAGAGGCCGTCGCCGTAGTTCATCAGTCGTCCGAATTTTTCACCCAGCTCGATAGCGAGATTCGGCAGCCCCGGTGAAACAAGTCCCGAGAAGTCCGCCTCAATCTGATAATCTATGTCATCGGCGTGCTTATTAAATTCAGGATGTCCCGAATCGGGGGGGGCAATGCCTTTTCGCAGGTTGGTTCTGCCTGCATTGTTGGCGTGCCAGAGAGGATAGCCGCTGTTGGCAAAATCTATGCCCGCCTGACGAATCGAGCAATTGAAACCGTATTGCTCCAGTGTCCGCAGAAAAGTCATCTCGACATAAATATCATCTTGGCCGAACTGGTTAATCATCTCCGGCTTCCACTGTGGCACCTCATTTTCAGGCAAAATTTTGCCCTGTGCGTGAAATTCGGTAGGCCCGCCCCAGCCGACGCCCGCCATTTGTCCAATCCAGCCGCCCTTCATCTTGTCAACATATTCTTCCACAGGCAGTCGGCGGAGTTTAGCCATTTTCTTCGCCTGCCAAGGCGGGGTTGCGCAACCAACCAAAGCCACTGCGACAATCGCCACAATTAACCTTCGCATAGTCAAACTCCTTTCTGGAATTGCTCGTAGTTCACCCCGTTAGAAAGAAAGCCCTGACCCGTTAGACCTTCAGGTCTAAACGGGTTTAGGCGGGGTAAAAATATTATGGTGAGGGTGGGGTTTAAAGCCCCACCCGAGCTTTCTAACGGGGCTCATTGTTTGTTGAACCCCTCAATCATCTGCTTCATCTCCTGCGGGTTCCAATTCTGCGGCTTTGGCTCATCAATATTTGCCTGAAGTTCCTCGACAGAAGGTGTCTTAGACTGCACACCATTGGCAGGCACCTCGGCCCCAGCAATCCACACTAAGGCATTGAGGGTAAGTTTGCGGAAGTCGTTGTGTGCCCAGTTCCACTGCAAGTGTCCGCCGGTAAAGCCGAAGCCGCGTCCGCCATCCGGCCTCTGGTATGCCCAGGCGACATGCTCCGGCTGCCCTATACGCCCACGGACGTGCGGATTGCCGCTATGTGGCCCGTCCGGTCCTTTGCGCGTTTCGTCAGGTGGAATCGCCGTCAGAATCGGCGTTACACTTTTCATATCCTCCACAAACCGCATATTGTAATACCACTCGTCATTTATCGTAAATGGCTTGACGCCTCTGGTAATAGGGTGGTTCGGCAGCTGCTTAAACTCTGCTGTCCAGAATGGATTGACCGACCAGAACGTCTCGTAGTAGCCGCCGAGCCAGCCGAGCATATAGTTGCCGCTCTGGCCCTTCGGGACAGTGAGGGCGTAATGGAGAAAGGCGATGCCCACACCTTTTTTCATCAATTTGTCAATTTCTGCAAAGTGCGGCAGGGCTACGTTGCCGCCATTGCCGTCGCAGAAAATCACAATCGCATCGGCATTATCAAAGGCGGTCGGGTCTTTGGGCCAGCCGTTAAGATAAGTCGTAGCGTAAATGCCTGGCATATTTTCGTTGAGACATTTTGTAAGCAATAGACACCCGGCGTTGTGCTCGTGCGAACCGTAGTCGTGACTTTGTGGCCCGGCGACAAAAACAATCTTCTTTCTATTCTCTAATTTTAATCGCTTGAACATAATGTCTTTGAACTGGACGCTCATCGGCAGCCCTGCGTGTAATTGCAGCGCTAGCTTCCCTTCGCGGTCGCACTGCTGTTTGTCATTATCGAACACTTCGGAGGTAACCTTATCGTTAATCTTCAGCGTGATATGGCTGCCTGTGGCTATGATGTGATACTCATTCCAATCATCCTTTTTGATATTGGCTAAGAGGGCGGCCGCATCGTCTATCGCGGCGTAGGTTATCTTGCCATCGGCGCTAATTGTGGCTTTTTGCCCGCGCTGCGCCAGCACTCCGCGACGGTGCTCATCATACAGCGCACCGGCCCATTGGCCGGCGAGGTCAATATCGGCCTGGTAGCCAATGGCGTGGCCTTCCGGCGCAATCCGGCTGCGAATCTGGATGCCGGAGTTGGCTTCGGGCGTTCCGGTGATGCGGTATTTGAGTTTTAGCTCAAAATCATCCAGCTCGCCCAATTGCCACACCAAAAATTGATTGGCTGTAACCGGGTGCTGCTGGGTTGAGCGGGCGGTGATTGCCCCATCCTCGACCGACCAGAAACTCATATCCGGCGTTTTCCAGCCATCGAGGGTTTTGCCGTCAAAGATTGGCTTAAAATCTACCTCTTCATCAGCAATCACAATCTGACCGAGACATAATAGAAAACATATTACAATTCTGATAATACGCAATTGTCCTGTCTGCATAACGGCTCCCAAAAAATTAAAACTGAAAGTGCAAAATGTAAAAGTGTGGAATGTGTGTTCCTTAATTTTGCATTTTACATCTTGATTTTTGAACTATGCTTTCGTTATCGAGCCGCGGCCTTCCACTGTTTCCTGACGAACTTCAGCCCTTCGGCATAGACTTCCTGCTGACTTGTGAAAAAGTCGCGCCAGACCTTCGTGGCAGCAGCAAGGTCGGGCAGAGCCCGGCCGAACGCCTCAATTACCATCCAGCCATCGTATTTACCTGACCGCAGCGCCTTAAATGTCCCGGGCCAGTCGATATGACCTTTGCCCGGTGTGCCGCGGTCGTTTTCGCTGATATGCACGTGTTTGACCAGCTTAATGTATTTACCGATGCAGCCAACGGGGTCTTTTTCCTCGATATTTGCGTGGAAGGTATCAAAAAGTATGCCGACATTTGGGTGTTTGACACGTTTGACGTAAGCCGCTGCATCGGCCATTGTATTCAGAAAATAGCACTCAAAGCGGTTCAGATACTCCACCGCTAAAGTTACGCCGGCCTTGGCAGCATAGTCGGCGGCTTTTCGATGCACCTCTGCTGCATTTTTCTTTTCTCTTTCCGTGGGGGCTTTACCGCTGAAAACACCTAACGGCTGATAGATAGGCCCGCACAGAATTTTAGAGTTGAGCACTTCAGAACAATCAATTGCCCACTTCAGGTAATCTACCGCTCCCTTACGATGCGAGGCGTCGGCGCTTATGGGATTGTGCATTTCGTCCGGAATGCACGTTACGGTCGTGCACCCGAGTCCGTTGTCCCGTATCGCAGAGCCAATCTTTTTGAAGTGCTCCACCTTTCCTCCAAAAAGAGGGATCTCAACTCCGTCGTAGCCAATCTTTCTCAGTCGCCCAAGGATGGGTAGCTCCTTTTTGGTAACGTGCGTGGTCCACAACAGCATATTAAATCCGACTTTCATTGGTATCTCCTCTTACAATTTTTGAATTTACTATTCTGCCACACGTATGGCAGACAAGTTTCATTTTACGATTACTCAGAGACAGGCGGCAGACCTGCAGCCCAGGCACAGCCGCGACGAAATAACTCAGCTACGTTGCTATTGGTTATGGCGGCAACATCATGCCCTAAGGCGGTATGAAAGACTCGGCCTTTCCCATAGTTGAATACAAACGCCATCGGATGGTCTTTGCCGTCCGTCTTTGCGCGGGCCGTCGCCAGCAGTGTAATAGGACGCTCGCCTGCCAGGCAAGTATAAAGCTCATCATCGGTATCGAAGGATTGCAGCCCTTTGGTAATGGCGTGCTCGGTGTCGATGATATTGACGCGGAACGGCCCCTTTGGGTCGTGTGCCGGCAATTTCGGGTCCCAGACGCGACCCGCAAGATTGTGAAACTCAGGCCAATCATAGAAAGAGCCGCTGCCAAAATGCAAAATAAATAATCCTTTGCCGTCCTGCACAAATTTCTGTAAATTCTCCCGCTCCTTTTGTCCAGGAGTTGCCTGCTCCCACTTCATAAAGTGCAGCACGACAACGTCATATTCGTGTAGTTTCGGCAAGGAAAGAAAATTCGGGTCGTCAACCGCCGTAACTACAAGACGCTTATCCCGGCGAAGCACGTCCGCCAAAGCCGGCGCAGTCTGTCGCCAATTGTGGGCAGGGTGGTCGGCGCCGGTAACAATTATCACCTTTTTGACCGCTGTTTTTTTAACGGCCTGCGCCTGGCTTTTTTCTTCGCGGCAACAGCCGTTCCCCAGTACAAAAACAAGCGATGCCAATATTAGCCCGAATCGTAAAAGGTTCTTCATAGACAATCTCCTTGCGCCGGCCTGTGCAGCCATCTCCCAGACACCCCCACCGCGCCTGCAAGAAATCCACAGCCGGCAGAATGATTTGAGGAGTAAAGTTTGATTAAGGATAGAACATCCGATGTTATAACTGTGCTACTTTGCATTAGAGTCCTGGGCCCTTCATTCCTTTTTGGGCCGGCTGACCTGCCGGCTCTGAGCTTCAGCCCGCAACTGCGGTCTGCCACGCAATATATCACGTCCGGCGCAAACCTGTCAAATCCTAATTTCTCGCAAAGGTCTATATCCTAACCATCCCTCCATCCAATATTTGGCCCCGCAATCTTGCCCTCGAACGCTGTAACCTGGGATTGTTGCGGGATTGCCTCAAACAAATTTATTCCGGGGCCTCCTTAAGAACTTACAAAATTCTTGACTATTTACGTGTAGTTAAGCTACACTTCTTTTATAGTCGTGTGCCGCTTTGTAAAAATACCTAGTTTTGCCGAAGGTCTTGTTTGATTCGCAGTAAAGGTTCCTGAAGGGGACGACAGAACTCACTTGAGAAAGACTGGCTATCAAACGTACTTTTTCGGACGGCTCGGCTAAACACCCCCAAATCTTGCGAACCGTGACTTTGTTTGAGTGATCACATATGGATAACAAGGCAATCGTCCTTATAATTGGAGCGGGTGGAAGCGTGCCTTTTGGATTCCCCACAGGCGAAGACCTTAAACGAGAGATCTGTGACAGTCTTGTTGGTGTTGAAAGCGCAGGTTCCAGCCAGAAACAACTCGCGCAGGCACTCCTTAAAGAAGGTTTCGATATTGAAGAACTCGCTAAACTAAGAGACCGCCTAAGAATGTCAGGATGGTCATCCGTGGATGAATTCCTGCAGAACACAGTGACTTGCAAACGGTTGGAAAAGCGGCCATTGCAGCTGTACTGATACCATGTGAGAATCGAGACCAACTGTTCGATACAATGGATAGTAATGAGAATCGGATTGACAATTGGTACCGGTTACTATTCAAAACTGTATTTGCGCCGTTCGAAGAGATCTCCATAAAAAATGTTAGTATTTTCACATACAATTACGAGTGTTCTCTTGAGACTTACCTTAAAGAAACTATAAAGCATAGTTACACTCGTAAAGAGGAAGAAATAGAAACCGCCTTAAGACATATTCCGATAATTCATCTACACGGAGAGTTCGATACTCATGATTATGGTTCTGGCCTTGAACAAGTAATCCTTAAAAAATGTTCAGAAAAAATCAAGATCGTCACAGATGACCTTGATAAAAGCCCCCAATTCGGTAAAGTAGTCAATGCCCTCTGGGCAGCAGAAGAAATATACTTCATAGGATTCGGATACGATGAAAAAAACCTTGCGAGACTGCCGATTGAATCAAAGTATCCACCGAACTCAGTTGGTGGCCGCAATAAGATGAAACGGCCAAGTTTAAAGATATTTGGAAGTGGATACAATCTGCCGCCCGCTATTGCTGATAGGGTCAAAAACTATTTCAAAAGTAAGGGATTTCAAATTCAGCTTGGTGGTCCTGACGCAGATGCCTTTCAATTTCTACGAACCACGAATCGGTTCGGAAGTTAGTAAGACACAACTCCAAGAAATGACTTCTGGAAAATTCAATTAGGCCAATAACCTCTTGTAGACTGCCTCTATTTTACTAACCATAACTTCCGGTGCGAACCTCTCCTTCACAAACTCTCTGCCCGCCTTGCCAAGTTTTTCTCTTAGATTTTTATCCTCTATTAGTTCTGCACAAGCCGCGGTCAGCTGCTCGACATTCTTCGGCTCAATCAATCTCCCCGTCTTTTCATTTACAACCTCTCTTGCCCCATCGACATCAAACGAAACAACCGGCACCCCGCACAGCATCGCCTGCGGCAGCGCACGCGCAAGCCCCTCTCTCAGCGAGCAGTGCACCAGAATATCCGATGATTGTATCGCAAGCGGAATCTGGCTCGGCGGCAAAAGCCCCGTAAATCTAATCCGCTCCGCCAATCCCAACTGCCGCACCTGCTGTTTATATTGCTCAGCCAAATTCCCATCACCCACAAACAGCCACACAACCTTCGGAAATCTCTTTGAAAGTTCTCTGGCCGATTCAATAATATAATCGTGCCCCTTGAGCATAAACAACCGTGCAATCGTGATAAGAACTATCGCATCCTCAACGATTCCATACTTTCGCCGAAATTCACTTTTTCTTTCCTGTGAAATCGGCTCCAAAAAGTCCTTTTCTTCAATAGCCGAATACGCAGTAACATATTGCTCACGCCTCCCGATACCAGCCGCAAGCGCCTGATTTGTCATTGCATCAGCCACGCTTATAAAAAAATCCGTCCGCTTCGCAGCCGCCTTCTCGATTGCAATATAGAATTTGTTTAGCCACCTGTTTTGATATGGATGAAACGCCAGCCCATGTATCGTATGCACAATCTTCGGTCTCGTCCCTCGCCCCTCGTCCTTCGTCCCTCGTCCCTCGTCCTTCGTCTCTCGTCCATCGTCCTTCGTCCATCGTCCATCACCCTTCGTCCTTCGTAAACTGCGCGCCGCAAACCTCCCCAGTATCCCCGCCTTCGCCGAATGTGTATGCACAATATCCGGCTGTAGTTCGTGAAGATACCATTTGATTTTCCTGTAGCTTATGAGGTCTTTTACCGGCTCAATAGCCCGCCGCAACTCCCCGATTACGATAACTTTATATTTTTGATTCTTTGTCTGCTCGAATAGCTCACCCTCCGGTCCTATCGCCGGCCCGGTGATTAGAGTAACCTCGTGCCCCCGCTCGGCCAGCAGCTTGCAGGTTATAAGTGTATTCTCCTGCGCCCCGCCGAGTATTAGCCGAGTTATGATATGGACAATTTTCACTATTCAATCTGCATAAAGCATAAATATGAAATGCTTATATAGGACCATTAACTTGTATATTTATCTTTGCTTAAACCGCGTGTTGCATTCTTTAGAAAAGATTGCGCTTTCTTATAGTTTAAGCCCGAAATATTATCAAAAGCACACAAACTCAAAGTATCAATGAATCGAAGCCGTCCTCTTTGGATTTCTTTTTTTACTTTTGGAAAGTATTTATCGAAATCATAATCGAGTAAATGCTCAAGTAGAATCACTGCTATTGCTGTCCTCATGTCATCGTCTTTAGAATCTCCATACTGTGAAACGATTTTCCACACTAAGTCTGGCTGTGTCTCAATCAACTCGGAAACAACATGCAAAGATACCCATCGACAATTATTGTCGGTGTCGCTAATAATCCTTTGGGCCAAATCAAAATAATCATCCGGTGAGTCACCCTCCTTTATTTGCTTTAGCATTAGTAAAAGTGCGAATAAACGTGTATTGGCCACTGATGAATCAATCATCGTTGCTAATTCATCTTTCGAAAAATGTTTATACTGTCGTTTGGCTACCTTCCAAACTCTATCTAACGCCCTTTTTCTTCTTTTCTTCTTACTCAAAATTGTACCCAACAGTAATTAATATTCGATATGGACCAAACACAATCCTGCTGCCGGCGCCAGTGGCCCCGCCGCCGTCCGGTCCTTTGCCTCTAAAATTTCGTTTATCTTCTCCGGCTTCCATCTGCTGATACCCACCTCAACTAATGTGCCTACAATGTTTCTGACCATATTGTATAAAAAGCTATTGCCTTCGACATCAACATATATCCAATCATTCTCGTTTTGCGTATTGCGTTCGCTTTTCATCACCGCTGAGCCCGCAGGAGTAGCAGAAAGCGGCGATTTTTGCCACGAAGTTTCACGAATTCGCACTAACTCATTATTTGCCCTTTTATTTGTGTCCGTTCGTGTTAATTCGTGGTTAATTTTTTTCTCTTCGCTCTCTGTGTTTTCCGCGGTTAATCTTTTCTCGTTTGAAGAATACACATCGCACCGAAATATCGTTCTTACCGTGTCTTCCCTCTTGTCGTCTCCTGCTGCAAATGATTTGAAATCTTTTGTCCCGACCAGTAATTTCGCCGCCGCATCCATCGCCGCAGTATCAAGCTTTGTTGCTATATGCCAGCATCGCCTTATATGCAGCACCGGCCGAATCGCCCCATTATAAATCGTATAGTGATACAGCTTACTCTTGACCGCCCCTATCACGTCAAAACCCAGCGGCACCTCGACCGCCTCCACAACCGCCATATCTGGAGGTAATCTATCTGTAATTGTCTTTGCCAGATTTTCTGTCGGAATCGGCGAGTCGATTTGAACAAGCCCCACCTGCCCCAGCGCGCTCACTCCCGCATCCGTTCTGCTCGCACCACAGACCCTCACCTTGCAGCCGAGCAGTCCTCCTATCGCCTCCGCCAGAACTCCCTGAACGGTCCTGAACCCCGGCTGAATCTGCCAGCCGTGGTATTCCGTCCCATCATAAGCGATTGTCAGCTTTATATTGCGGACACCCATCGCCGCCGATTATAGCAGCTTCTCCGCAATCTGGACAGCGTTAAGCGCCGCACCTTTCCGCAGCTGGTCTCCCACAACCCACAGGTTGATGCCGCGATTGTCCGGTATCGAATCATCCTGCCGAATTCGCCCGACATATACATCATCCTTGCCGGTCGCGTCAATCGGCATCGGGAACCGGTTGTGCTCGCGGTCGTCCATCACCGTAACGCCCGGCGCAGTGCTTAATAGCACCCGCACCTCTTTGTCGGTAATCGGGTCGGTGAATTCCAGATTGATGCTCTCGCAGTGCGTCCGAAGCACCGCCACGCGGATGCACGTCGCCGTAATCGCTATCTCCGGACAGTCAAAAATCTTCTGCGTCTCCAGCACCATTTTCGTCTCTTCCAGATTGTATCCGTCCGGCCCAAGCTGCGAGTTATGGCTGAATAGATTAAACGCTATCTGATACGGGAACACCTTCATCGTCGGCGGCTTACCTTCCAGTATCTCACGCGTCTGGTTCTCCAGCTCCAGCATCGCTTGATACCCCGCCCCGCTTGCCGCCTGATACGTGCTCACTACCATTCTCTTGACCGGATTCGCCCTATGAAGAGGCCAGACCGGCACTATCGCAATTATCGTCGAGCAGTTTGGATTCGCAATTATCCCTTTATGCTCGTAAATCTTCTGCGGATTTATCTCCGGTATGACAAGCGGCACTTCCGGGTCCATCCTGAACGCCGATGAATTATCGACCACAACCGCTCCCGACTTCGCCGCCGCAGGCGCAAACTCCTTGCTCCTCGGCGCCCCTGCGCTAAATAACGCAATATCAACGCCCTTGAAGCTGTTCTTGGTCATTTCCTCAACGGTATATGTCTTGCCTTTGAACTCTATCTTTTTGCCCGCCGACCTGCTGCTCGCAAGCATCTTTAGAGAGTCAAACGGAAAATCCCGCTCTTCTAAAATCGCCAAGAATTCCTGACCAACAGCCCCTGTTACCCCTGCTAATGCCAAATTACAACCCATACAAAACTCCCAAAATACTCTAACAATTTTACTTTGTCATTCCCGCGCAAGCGGGAATCAATATCTCTTACTCAAACTTAAGGGCAGCTACACATAGCTGCCCCAATCAAACCTACAAATGCCAAATCGGATACTAATTATACTGATTCTACTCCCTTATTGCAATAGACATTAAGCTAATATTATTTATTCTTGTTATTTATTCTGCCATCCCCTTCATTTCTGGTGTTTAGCAGTCGCCGGCACGCTTGCCCTGCCTGTGCTGAGCAAGTCGAAGCGAGCTTGTTTATACTGAGCTTGTCGAAGTGCCGAAGGGGCGACGTAACACGCCATCAGCGCGACGCAATGCGACAGGGTCATTGCGAGGCCCGCCTTCGTCTGCGGGCCGCGGCAATCTCAACTCCTCAAATAATCAATTGTAAATAATCAATTATCAATTGAAGTTCTCCTTTGCCATACCGCCGCCATCATTGACGCCGTAATAATACATACAAACACAAATATCGCTGCCGGCATCGCCGCCCTTTCTCCGATATGCTTTAGCGCCAGGACCGTCCCCAGCCCCGCATTTTGCATCCCGCCCTCAATCGCAAGCGTCCGCCTCTGCCGAACGTCCATCCGGGAAACCCACGCCACCGCATACCCAGCCGCCATCCCAAACACATTCATAACCACCGCCGCAACCAAGATTATCCCGCTCATTTTTGCAAGGTAGTCCTTATTGAGCGCTATCACTAATGAGCAGATAAATATAATAAACGTAGCCGAAATCGCCGGAAAAACAGGCAGAGCGCTTTTGATTTTGTCCCCTAAATAATATCTCACCCCAAACCCAACAAACAACGGCGCTATTACCATCCATACTACGTCTATCAGCATTGGCCAGAACGCCACCTCCAGCACGGACTTTGCCAGAATATACGTCAGCCCCGGTGTCACCACCGGCGCTAGTATAGTCGATACCGTTGTCAGCGAGACCGAATACGCCACATCCGCCTTGGCTATATAATTCATCACGCCGCTTGACATCGCCCCAGGAGCCGATGCCGTCAGTATCAGTCCTGCCGTAATCTGTGGCTCTAAATTCAGAATCCTCGCTATCGCGTATGCCGCCATTGGCATAACGCTATACTGCTCCAATGTTCCTATAAGGACAATCGCCGGCCTTCGCAAAATCCGCTTGAAATCCTCCGGCTCTAACACCGCTCCTATCCCGAACATCGTAAGCGCAAAGAACCAATCCATCCCTTCTTTCATTGCCGCGAATGGCTTCGGCCACAAATACGCCGCCACTCCGAACAGAACAACCCACGCCGCGAAATACCTCGTATAAAAGGATAGGATTTTTTGAACCATCTTAAAAACGCAGATTGACCGTTTTTATTGTCATGTTGAGCCGAAGGCGAAACATCTGGGCTGTGAGTGTCAAATTTAATTCTTTGGCCAGATTCTTCACTTCGTTCAGAATGACAGGTTGCTACATTCTCTTACAAATAAGGCACTTATAATTACTAACGCCATCGAATCGGTCAGTTTAAGTTAAAAACGCAGATTTACAATCGACAATCTCAAATCACTAAGCGAAGCCGAAAAACGCTGTCCTCAGTCCTCAGTCTTCTGTCTCCTATCTTCTATCTTCTTACCTGTTATGTTTTCGCCTCTCCTCCTCCGAGAGCGGCTCGTTCAGTGAGCCGGAACGGAAGCCCTGCAAATCAATCGTTACAAACTTAAAGCCAAGCGACTTGAGTTTTTTGACTATCTTTGAGCGGGCTGTCTCTGTTGTTATCTTTTCGATGTCCTGTGGATTCACCTCAATTCGGGCTATTGATTCGTGATGGCGGACTCGAAATTCCTCTAAACCAAGCGACCGCAAAAAATCCTCGGCCTGCTCAATTTGTTTGAGACGCTTTTCTGTGATTTCAAGGCCGTAGCTTATCCGCGAAGCCAAACACGGCGACGCAGGAAGGTCCGCCGTTGGCAGATTCAATCGTCTGCTAAACTTGCGTATGTCGTTTTTAGTAAGCTTCGCCTCCGCTAACGGCGAACGGACGCCAAAGACCTTTGTTGCGCGATTGCCTGGACGGAAGTCTTTGAGGTCATCGTAATTGGTGCCAAAGACAATATGGTCAAAGCCCCGCTTTTTTGCAATATCCCGCAGGGTTTTGCACAGATGCGATTTGCAGTGAAAGCATCGGTCGGGTTTGTTGGCAATGAAGTTTGGATCGCCAAGCTCATCGGTCCTGATTGTTTTGTGCTCCACGCCTATGCTCTTAGCGAACCTGGCTGCCCTTTTAAGCTGGCCGGCAGATTCAGCGGGCCCGACACTTGTGCACGCAAGGACATTTTCCGCCCCCAACGTATCAACTGCCACTTTCAATAAAAACGTGCTATCCACCCCGCCTGAGTATGCAACAACAACCCTGCCCAGTTCAGCAAGTAACTTTTTTAGTTTTTTATATTTATCTTCCAGTTTTGGCATAGATTTAAGCAAGTATCTCTTCCAGAATTTCCGCTGCTGATTTTACAAAATCAGGACAGACCTTT
>CAZKOQ010000023.1:0-18511 GCA_964554425.1 uncultured Pirellulales bacterium
TATAATGAGATGGTCTCGCGGTTTAGCTGCTTGAGTATGCAGATTCACACACGCTGGTCAGGGACACCTTTAGACTTGAAATACACTGTCCATGAGATAGACGTGCGAGTGAGTCGAAACGGCCAGGATTTGGACCTCTTCGGAACGGAGAAGATTTCTGATGCCAATGGTGTCTGTGTTAGTGAAAAGGTTATTTGCGATATGTTCATAAATGGAAAAAACTACACAGTATATAAATGGCCTGTAGGTAAGAAACCGAAGCGCGCTCAAATATCAGATAATAACGAATATAAAGAGGATATACAACGAATATTCTTAGAGGCATCTGACTTCGGTTGTTTTATTTGGAGCAGATTGGACGGTTGTGAAGGTAGGACTATCCCTGAGTTGCTCAGCATGGCGGCAGACCTGGAATTATCAGGTGAAATGGTAGAGCTTTGTGGAGTAAGCTGTTATGTGCTTCGTGGTTCAACGAAGTACGGGGTAATAACCGCATGGATCGCACCTGAAAAGAGCTATAATGCCGTCAAATGGATGGTGAAAAAAGGCCCAAACGACTTGTACAATGACCGCCGAATAGTTCATAAAGAAGAGGTGACGCGGATATTTGAGGCCGTTGATTTTATTAAAATCGATGATGTGTTTGTGCCCTCAAAGGGACGATTTACTGCTCCAAACAGGGATGCAGATGGTACGCAGACACTAATTTATGAATTCGAGGTGAGCGACATCAAATTGAATCCAGATTTTGCAACTCTTGGAGCTTTCAAGTTCAAAATCCCTGATGGAACCCCGGTTATGGTAACGGAGCATCCGGGAATTCGTTATGTGTGGAAGGATGGCAGAGCGGTGCCGGATGTTGAAGGTCTAGCATTCGAGGAAATTGACAAGATATTGGACCAGTCTGAGCCATGCGATGACTGACATGAGATGTGTCCATTCTGAGGCAACATGGTGGCCGTTACACGGCACCTTGATAAAGGTATCTATTTTCTGGTTTCTGCTCAGTGGGTTTCCTTGCTCTGCGGATGAGCATTGGAGGAGATGGGGCGGTAGCAGCAAGGATAGTTACTGTGGGATCTATTGTCTTTATGCATCGGCAAAAATACTTGGTAAAGATGTTGATAGCCGGGAACTTATCGACCCCAATTATATTGGCTCCCCTGCCGGCAGTTCTCTGGCGGAGTTGAAAAAAGCGGCCGAGGACCATGGTTTGTATGCCGTAGCAATAAAAAACCTTACTATCCGAGAGCTAAGAGCCTGTCCATATCCGGTGATTCTGCACGTCAAGAGTGATTTGAGTTCCAGCCAATACGCTCATTACATTCTATTTCGGGGGTACTCGCAAGGTTTGGCGACTGTGTGGAATCCGCCTCAATCACCCGAGCGGATAGATCTTATTAACTTGGCGATCGGCTGGGATGGAACCGGCTTAATCATATCAGCGGAACCCATTGACCTTGGCACTATTTTAGCTCCTGTCCGGAAGCGACTTATAATATATGCAGCAATTGCTATTTCGGTTATTTTGGGTGTTCGTTGGGGCAGGCGAAGGTGGCTTGCGTCAGCAGGTAAGATGACCCCGCGTCGACTGTTACGACTCTCGATAGCACAAGGCGTGGGATTTACAATTGCCGCTCTGCTTTTCGGAATGCTATGTCATTTCGCAAATGATGAAGGTTTCTTGGCTAATCCTAACGCTACAGCTTCAGTCGAACAAGCCCACTTGGGCAATTTCATCCCGAAAGTGAGCAAGAAGAAGGTCGACCGACTTCTTAACGCCAATACCATCTTTATTGATGCCAGATCTCCTGACGATTTTAAGGTGGGACATTTAGAAGCAGCAATCAATATCCCTGTAAATGCCAGCGATGAGGAGTGTCAAAAAACAATGGCTGATTTTCCGAAAGATACACCCATTGTAGTTTACTCTCAAAGTGCTGGTTGCCCATTCGCCGAAAATGTGGCGATTAAACTTAGGTTAGATGGCTTTACCAAAATTTCCATATTCAAAGGTGGCTGGCACGAATGGAAAGCAGATAGTGGTAAGTAATGAGAATACTCTTACTTAAATTCGATATTTCAAAGCGAGAACGTTTGTTAAATGGTTTTACATCTTTTGCGCGGTTAGGGATCGGATGCCTTCTCCTATGGAGCAGCTTACCAAAAATACGTCAGCCCTATGATTTTCTTTCCAGCGTGTACAATTACGAACTCATCGGTCCCAAGCTCGGAATGTTGATGGCAATGACACTTCCGTGGTTGGAACTATTGGTTGGTGTATGTTTAGTTGGCGGAATTTTTGTTAGTGGCGCGTTGCTGGCTGCCGCCGGAATGGCGGCAATGTTCACATTTGTACTCGCCTCCGCCTTGTACCGTGGGCTTGAGATTAGCTGCGGCTGCTTCGGTACTAATAAAGAAATTATAAGTTATTTGACTCTAATTCGTGCATGTCTGATATTTCTATTTAGCATCGCGGCATATACTTGCGTAGTTATCTTGCAACTTCGCACCCAGAACAGAAAAAGAGCCAGGTAGCCGCGGCGAATAGTCTCATCAGGCACGGCAGGACCTTTCAGTCTCGGCAAGGCCGAGCCTTGACGGACGCCCTGACGAGTTCAAAGAATCCGCAGTTGTTTTCCATCTGTTTACAACGATTGGGTATAATCCGTAACATTTCCCCCGACGAGTTCAAATAGTCCTCTTTTACAACCTTACGGTTAAAGCCGTGTGCGATGAGATGATTGAGCGGTTTGGCAGAGATAAGCGAATGGCGGCGGTGGTCAGTTCGATAGCGGAAAGGGAGTAACATTTATCTGCGCCATTCGGCTTTTCGGACCATAAGGGGAGGCATCTGGAGGGACTTGACAGTTCGGGAGCACGAGCCAGTGCACATTCTATTACTGGGATACCAGCGAATAGTAAAAAGCTGGGGTTTGAAAGCCGGAGCGTTTTTCTTTAGCATGCCGAACATTGCCACTCTTTCTGTAAGCAACAGAGAACGATTCGCACCTGCTTTATTATCGACTGATTTGGATGATGACTTTTGCGCGACCCGATGGGGGTGGAAAAAGTATCCCCTCTCTGCAAAATGTGGTGGCCAGAGCGGCTGCCGGAGGATTTAGAGCCGGATGGGTATCTGGCGCTCAGATAGATATTCCTTCATTTGCCTTATGGTGAATTTTCCGAAGTGAGCGATTGAGGCGACGAGGACGGCATCTGCGTGGCCATCAACGATGGCCTCATAGAGGTGCTGGAGTGTTCCAGCTCCGCCCGATGCAATGAGTGGAATGTTTATGGCATCGGCGATGGCTCTTGTCATCGGTATGTCATATCCGGTCATTGTGCCGTCAGCATCCATACTTGTCGGGAGGATGGCGCCCGCGCCAAAATCTTCTGCCTTTTTGGCCCACTCAACGACGTCAATGCCTGTGCCTGTGGTGCCGCCGTTGATTATGACTTCAAAACCAGAAGGCAACTGAGAATTACCGCAGGTATCCATTGCGACAATAATCTTTTCTGAGCTAAACTCTTTAGCCGCTTCCTTGATGAAATCGGGACGGAGAACAGCGGCGGTGTTAATGGACACTTTTGAGACACCTAAATCGAGTAATTCTTTGATTGCCTGGCAGTTGCGGATACCGCCGCCGACGGTCAGTGGGACAGTAATCCTATCGACCGTTCTTTTTACTGCGTCAAGGAGCGTTTTCCTGTTCTCGAGGGTGGCTGTGATGTCGAGAAACACAAGCTCGTCGGCACCTGCCTGGGTGTAAACGGCGGCACTTTCAGCGGGGTCGCCGACATCTTGTAGCTCGACGAAGTGGACCCCCTTAACGAGTCGGCCGTCCTTTACATCCAAACAGGGAATAATGCGTCTATAATCCATAAGGCCTCCGTTCCTCACCTGTTTTTCCGCATCGAGTAGATTCTGACTTGCCATTTTCTAAAATATACCAAACTGTGGCGAAGTGGTCGAGAAATTTTTGTGCCGTTGCGACAACATCGCTGGGCATCTTTGCAACATCTACTTTTAATTATGTTATCGGCCAAAAATCGCACCAGTTTAGGGTAAAAACGACACAATGCTGCTATGCGTGACCAACATTGTGACCTCGAGAGAGCCAAAAAGACATCGCTTTGGCAGATTTAACCAGACCTTCGAAACCAATTGGTCATACAATGCGAAAGGTCAAGAATCGCCTAAAACTCGTAAAAACAGCCGTTTTTTAAGGACTTTCGGGTGCAATAGACATTGTTTCTTTTTCTCCAGCAGGTCTGTGAGCCATTATTAAAGCTTGAAATCGTAGAAATTTGGGCAGAAATTTATTGCAATTAACAGATTTGACGATTATTATTACAGGATTGATTATAAGGATTATTTGGCTGCCAAAGCTAACTTTAGCATATAAAGATGCTTAGGAATTTGACAGGATTGGCGGACAGTGCACAGTAGAGCAAGAATATTTCTGCGCAGCCGTGCTTTGTATGAATGGTGGCCTGGAAGTCGGCGTTTCTGCTTCAATGTCGGGAAACGAACAAGATTGTCAGCTTCCGGAGGCAGAATGATGTAAAAATAGGACAGATTACAATCTCTGTCGTTCTCGGCATGTGGTGGGGCCTCGGTATTGAGGATCTTTATGGAAGTGGAAACTCTGATGGTTTCCATTTTTTTTGGCTGTATTTTGAGAGAAAGACAATGAATCAGGATTTGCTGAGAATCGTAGAGAATATAGCCCGGGACAAGAATATTGATAAAGAATCGATATTTTTGGACCTTGAAGAGGCAATGGTCTCGGCGGCAAGGAAGCACTTCAACGAACCGGAGGGAAATATAGCGGTTCATATCGACCGCAATAGCGGCCAAATCACGGCCTTCAAAGACAACACAGAAATTGACATAAGGCAACTGGGTCGGATACCCGCCCAGATAGCCAAGCAGATAATGATACAGAAGATACGGGCCGATGAGCGAGACAGCATTTATGCGGAATTTAGCCAGCGCAAGGGCGAAATCATCAGCGGCACGGTTGTGCGATATGAAGGCGGAACACTTATTGTCAATCTGGACCACTGGGTTGAAGGATTTATGCCCAAGGGTGAACAGATAGCCGGCCAGACGCACAAATCCGGGGAGAGAATCCGATGCCTGATTCTTGATGTGAAAGAGATTGGGCCCCAGGTCAAAGTCATTCTATCGCGGACGCATCCGGATTTTATCCGGCGGCTGTTTGAATTGGAAGTGCCGGAGATTAGCGAGAAAATCATCGAGATACGTGCGATGGCGAGGGAAGCCGGATACCGTTCTAAAGTTGCGGTCATCTCACTCGACGAAAAAGTTGACCCCGTCGGGGCTTGTGTGGGCGTCCGAGGCAGCAGGATAAAAAACATAGTCGATGAGCTTGGCGGAGAAAAAATAGATATCGTCCGCTGGAATGAGTCCTCACAGGTTCTTGTGGCAAATGCGTTGATGCCGGCCAAGGTCAGCGAAATTGCCCTGTGTTTTGAGCTTGGTCGGGCGACGGTGGTCGTGGAGGAGGACCAGCTCAGTCTGGCAATCGGCAAGCACGGGCAAAACGTCCGACTGGCCGCAAGATTGAGCGGGTGGGACATCGATATTCTGACGCCGGACGAATACAACCAGGGTATCGAACGATTGTCCAATTGCGTCAAGAGCGTGGAAGGCGTTGATGACACTGTGGTCGATAAGCTGATTGCACTCGGCATTATATCCGTTCCGGACATCGATGACGTAGGGGTCGAGCCGCTTGTTGAGGAACTTAAGATTAACGCTGAGGTTGCTGAGAAATTGGTTGCTGCGGCGGCCAAAGAAGTGAAAGTTCTGGCGGCTGAGCCGAAGCAAAAGCAGGCCGAGAACATCCTGCAGCAACAAACAAACGCAGCAGGGAGCGAACAATAAGCAGGGCTTTATTGGCAGGTTTGTAGTCGCAAAAAGACCTGTATTTAGCAGCCCTGCAAAAATAGCATAAGAGAGTCTGCTGGAGTCGAAAACTTTTGGCTGCTACAAGAGTTTACATTTTAGCTAAGGAGCTTGGTGTAAAGAGCCAAGCCATTGTGAAAAAGTGCCAGGATGAGGGCCTGCTGGACATCAAGAATCACATGGCGGTGATATCTGCAGGCCTGGCGGCGACTATCCGCGAGTGGTTCAGCGAAGGGGAAAATGTTACAACTATTGAGACTGCGGAGAAAGTTGACCTGCAGAAGGTCCGAATCACCAGGAGGCCGAAGCAAAAGAAGCCGAAACCGGAAGAGCAGGAAGCTGGTCAAGCAGAACCAGCGCCAGAGCCGGAAAAGACCATTGAGGCGCCATCAGTTACAATTGAAGTTACACAACAGGCGCAAGAAGTTACAGCCGTAGCAATTGCGGAAGAGGTTAAAGCCAGCCCGGCACCCTCAGTGGTTATTGAGGAAAAACCGCCTGCAGAGCAGGAGATAATTACTGTAGAGCCGGCAAAGCTGAAACCGATAAAGCCCGAGCCGGAGCCAATAATTCCGGCTGGGCCGATTCAGGTGAAGCCAGCACCTGCGAAGCTGACCGGCCCACAGGTTGTTCGAATTGAGGAACCCGAGCCGGTATATCGGCCCAGGCCTAAATCAAGAGAAAGATACAATTTGCCAATCACGGAGCCGTTGATGTATAAGAAGGAGGAACCGAATGACCTCCCGCCGACTCACACCAGAGACAAAAAGCACTCGTCGGGTAAGCGAGTGAAAGAGAGAACCCACGGACGTCGACGAGAAAATGGGGAGTTCGAGGCGGCTAAAAGGCCTAAATTTAGCAGTAAGCTGCGACAGAGAGATATTGAGGAAAGACAGGCCCGGCTCATCGCCGCTGGAGCTGAGGGTTTGCGGTCAAGACCGCTTCGCAAAATCGCTGACAGGTCCAAACGTGAAACTGCCGTTGCTATCAAGCCCCAAAAAATCGTCGTGAACGAGCCGATTACAGTAAAAAACCTATCTTCCGCTCTTGGAGCCAAATCATCCGACATCATCAGCAAGCTGCTGGCGCATAGTGTTATAGCCACAACCAATGAGGTCATAGGCAATGATGTTGCGGAACTGATAGCTCTGGAGTTTGACACCGAGCTGGCGGTAGAACACAAGACTACTCTTGAGGAACAGATACGGGTTGAATTTGAGCAGCGAGCACGAAATAACCTCAAGAAGCGTGGCGTAGTCGCCGCGGTGCTCGGACATGTGGACCACGGCAAGACCAGTCTGCTTGATAAGATTCGCTCGACACAGGTAGCAGCCGGCGAAGCGGGCGGTATTACGCAGCACATCGGCGCATCTCAGGTAACGTGGGACAGCAAAACGGTAACATTCCTCGATACACCGGGGCACGAGGCATTTACGGCTATGCGGGCAAGAGGCGCCAATATGACCGATGTTGTTGTTCTTGTGGTTGCTGCTGATGACGGCGTGATGCCACAGACCATCGAGGCCATAGCCCACAGCAGGGCTGCGAAAGTTCCAATCATTGTCGCATTAAATAAGATAGACTTGCCCGGTTTTGATACGAATCGCACTTACGCGCAGCTTGCCGAGCAGGGTCTTGTGCCGGCTGAATGGGGAGGGCAAACCGAGGTTGTGAAGACAAGCGCCGTTACCGGGCAAGGGATAAATGATTTGCTCGAATCCCTCGATTACGTCGCCGAGCTGCTCGAGCTTAAAGCCGACGACACAATTCCAGCAACGGGCTGGGTCGTAGAGGCGAAAATATCACAGCAATGCGGTGCTGTGGCAACAGTCCTGATTAAAGAAGGGTATCTGAGTAAGGGCGACGTGATACTGGCCGGCAGCACTTACGGCAGAGTAAAATCTATGAAAGACAGCATCGGCAGAAGTATCAAAACGGCTACAAGCCCTATGCCGGTGGAGATAACAGGCCTGAACGGGGTCCCGCTGGCGGGTGACAGGTTCTATTGTCTGGATGATATTGATACAGCCAAGTCCGCAGCCGAAGAAAACCAGTTGCGCTTGAGAGAAAGCTCGTTAGCCAAGCGCACCCACGTGACGCTGGACAATTTGTTTAGCCAGATAGAAGCCGGCAAGACGCAAGAGCTGAGTCTTATCGTCCGGGCAGATGTGCAGGGTTCGGTGGATGTGCTTAACAAGTACCTCTCCGAGTTAAGCACAAGTGAGGTGAAAATCAATATTTTGCATTCGGCGACGGGCGGCATTACAGAAGGCGATGTGGTGCTCGCCGAGGCATCGAACGCCATAATAATCGGTTTTAACGTAGCAGCCGAGGAGCACGCCGCCAAAATGGCTGAAACCAAAGGTGTTGAGATAAGATTCTACAACATCATATACCGCATAACCGAAGAGCTGCAGAAATCTATGGTGGGTCTGCTTGAGCCGGAGGAGCAGGAGAAGACTCTCGGCAGGGCCGTGGTTAGAGCAACATTCAAGGTATCTCGAGTCGGCACGGTGGCCGGCTGTTACGTTACCAGCGGTCTTGCCAGTAAGAATGCAAAGATACGACTGATACGCGACAATGTCGTGCTCAAGGGCAATCTCGCTATCGAATCCTTGAAGCACTTTAAGGACGACGTACGCGAAGTCAAGGCGGGACTGGAGTGCGGCATCAAAGTGGCAGGATTCGATGACATTAAAATAGACGACGTTTTTGAGTTCTACGAAATCATCAAGATAGCCAGGACTCTTTAATAGTGAAGTGGAACGGGCTTCCAGCCCGTGGAGCCACGGCCAAGCTTGTCCTGAGCGTAGTCGAAGGGATGGCCGTGCCACCACACCAAGAATTATTATGACGACTCGAAGGCAGGAAAGGTTAGCTCGGGTGGTGAAGGAAGCAGCCAGTAACGCTGTCAGCCACCACCTTAACGACCCGCGAATTGAGGGGCTGGTCAGTGTTACCAGGGTTGAGGTAACAACCGATTTACGAAACGCCAACGTGTTCTTTAGTATCCTGGGCAAAGATGCCGCAGCAGAAAACAAAACCTTCGTAGCGATAGAGCACGCTCGGGGCCGGATACAGGCACTTGTTGCGGACGCGGTGGAAAGCAAGTTCTGCCCCGTTTTGCGTTTTCACAGGGATGATAAGTTCAAGAAGACCCTGGAGACTATGAAACTAATAGACCAAGCGGTCAAGGAAATGGAAAAGAAACAAACGGACATCGACATACAAAAGCAGTAGCGTGCCAATCGGCAAGCTACTTAGCTTTCGCTTTTTCCTTATTATGAAAAACAGCAAAGAATATGCTAAGAAGGTTCAGCAGTTGTATCGCTCGCTGAAGCGTAAGTGCCCGAGGGTAGAGAAGGTTGTCCACGAGGAGCCCGTTAATGCACTTGTGTATGCAATTTTCAGCGAAAATATGAGCGATGCGGCGGCACAATCTGCTATGAGAAGGTTCGCCGACCGGTTCGTTGATTTGAACGACCTGCGTGTTTCGCGGCCTAAAGAGGTCATAGAAGTGCTCGGCGAGAGCACGTCTTTTACAAAAGCCGCGGCTCTGACACTCAGCACGGTTCTAAAGCTCATATTCGATGAATATCACAGGGTCAGCTTAGAAGCTCTGAAGAAGATCGGCAAGCGTCCCACCAGAGGAGTTCTTGAGAAAATGGATGGGGTCAGCAGGTTTGTAGTTGATTACTGTATGCTGACGGCTTTTCAGGGCCATGCTATTCCGCTTACACAGACAATGATAGAGTTTCTTAGAAATAACAAGCTGGTGCATCCCGATGCCGACCACGATGAGATAGAAGGTTTTTTGGCCAAGCAGACTCCTGCTGAAAATGCATACGAGTTTTATGCACTTTTGCGGCGTGAGAGCGAATCCAGCAAAGGCGTCGAAAAGAGAAAAACAGCTCGCAAAGCAGAAGCCGAGGGCGAAAAGAAAAAAGCTGCTGAATAGCACATAAAGACTTTATACAAAGGTTTAAGATGCCGGAGCAATTACTTAAATTGGGAATCCCTTCGGGCAGTTTGCAGAAGGCAACGATTAAGCTTTTTCGCAAGGCCGGTTTCCACATTCTGGACGCCGAGAGAAGTTACCTGCCTCGAATTGATGACGAGCAAATCCGTCTGGTTATGCTGCGGGCGCAGGAGATGGGCAGATACGTCGGCGACGGCGTTCTTGACGCAGGCATTACCGGCTACGACTGGATAATGGAAAGCAACTGCGATGTGGTGGACGTCTGCGAGCTTGCTTACAGCAAGAGCACAGGCGGGCCGGCAAGATGGGTATTGGCTGTGCCTGAAGAATCGAAGGTAAAAACGGCGGCTGACCTGCGAGGGGGCATTATTGCAACCGAACTGGTTCGAGTTACAGAAAAATATTTCGCGGACAAAAATATAGGAGTTAAGGTCGAATTTAGCTGGGGATCCACGGAGGTAAAGGCCCGCCTTGTAGATGCGATAGTAGAGCTTACCGAGACAGGCACGACACTACAGGCAAACAACCTGCGAATAATAGACACCTTGATAACCTCCACGACACGACTTATCGCAAACAGGCAATCCTGGCAGGATAAATTCAAGAGGGAAAAGATAGAGAATATCTCGATACTGCTTAACGCGGCAATCGAGGCACGAAATAAAGTCGGCCTAAAAATGAACGTGAAAAAGAGCGATTTAGGACGCGTTCTAAAAGTCCTGCCGGCCGAGAAAAGCCCGACTATCTCCGGGCTGGCCGATTCCGATTACGTCGCACTGGAAGTGATTATCGACGATAAAATCGAACGCTCGCTTGTTCCCGCGCTCAAACGCGCCGGCGCTTCGGGGATAATCACATATCCACTCAATAAGGTCATACACTAAGCAAAGGTATGCAATAACGGCATCAATTAAGCACGAGGGACAAAATCTTCAAGTGTGCCGCACATAGGTCAATTTATTTTGCTCTTGCGACGTATGAGCCGTCTTCGGTGCTGATGCGGACCACTTCACCGACCTCAATAAAGGGCGGGACGCGGGTTTTCAGTCCCGTTTCAAGAACAGCTTCCTTCAATTGATTTGTTGCTGTGGCGCCTCTGGGCATAGGAGTTGTTTCTGCAACCTTTAGCTCAACCACCTTCGGCAGCTCAATCGCAACGATATTGCCCTCAGACACCAGAACGGTCAAGGGTGTATTGGGTCTGAGGAATTTTATGGACTCGCCGACCAAATCATCAGGAATGGTAACCTGGTCGTAGGATTGATTATCCATAAGGACGTGGCCTGTGCCGTCAAAATAAAGATATTCCATATCTCGTTTATCCAGGAATGCCTGCTCGAGGTCTTCGGTAGAGCGCAGACGCCTCTCGATTATAACACCATCCGCAAGGCAGCGTAATTTGGCCTGCACGAACGCCCGCAAATTGCCAGGGGTAACATGAGCTGCCTGGACACACACATAAAGCTTGCCGTCCATAGTTACGGCCATACCCGGACGCAGGTCATTTGCCTTCACGCCAAATCTCCTATATAACAACCATAAAAGCCAATATCGGTGATACCTAAATCCCTGCCCTTCACCATCAAGTGGTTTCGCTGCCTACTCAAGTTTCGAAACCCGACTTCTAAAGTTCTTCGGCTTATTTTTCAACACTATTTACCCAATTGTGCTATATCCGCTAATTTGATTCTCCGGCAGGGTTAATATGTTTGACCTCGAAGAAGAATCCATCTTGTCTGCTGATGCCATAAAAGGCAGACAGGCCGAAATATTTTCTCACAGTATCGAATTCAGGCAAAAGGGCAAAATTGAAAAGCACATCAAGCCCGCCTCCTGAAGCCATCAACTGCGGCATAAGCGTTTTGAGATCCATCGCGACCCTAATCTGACGCTCGGGCTCTTTGTTTTTGTTTTGGGCCATTTCCTTGAGCAACTTCCAGAACAACTCCGTTGAGGTTGCGTTATCCTGAAGAGCTGCCAGGCCGACAACCTGGGGGATAGCCAATTTGGCTTTATTGAACCATGCTGCAGACGCAAGCGTTCCGGTTTGCCGGCTGCTTAATGTGCGAACGGTTTTCTCGACGACGTCTTCGCTCCCAAAGATAAGGTGCGTATCGGTAACTGTAAATGCCAATTTGGGTATAGAGGGAATTGCACCGGGAGCCGGCGCATCGGGAGCTTGCATCGGCGTCGTCTGGCCTGGCGATAAACCCGGAAGAAAGGCCGATATATCCACCACATATATCGTGTGCCCCAGGAGCTCGCGTCTGGCATCGGGCTTGTTTGGGGCTATTATCTTACTGTGTAAAAGCGAGAGAGATTTTTCCACAGCGCTGCGATTGGTCACGGCGAAGGCGAAAAGCGATTCGGTCGGCGTCTGGGTGCCTGTCGCAACAGCTTGTTTATCGGCGCTTTGAGCGATAACAATCTGCGAGCCGAGATGGTCAATAATGTCGGCTTTAAGCTGCACACCCGGCTCACCCTCCGGACTCGGCGGCACAAGCGGCATTTGCATCAGTGCGGCAAGCGGAGGGCTAAAGTTAAAAAGTATGCGGTAAAGCTCATCATAGACATTCTTTAAGCTCAAATTCAAAAAAGCGACCGAATACGCAGACGGGGGGACAAACTGCGGCACACTGATAGCGGCCGATTCCATTTCAAACATTCGACAGATGCCCTTTTTAGCGCCATCTATTTTTAGAAACACTTTACCACAAAGGCCGCTGCCAGCTTCTCTGCTGACTCCAACTGAGAAACCCAACGAAGTAACATTGTCAAGCCCAAGATTAGTTACTACTGTCTTTGCCTGGCCTGAGGTATCGTCGGCAATTACCGTCTGAACAATACGTTTTATGTTGATGTAGAAATCAATATCGTCATAAGGTCCGACAGTCCTCATAGTTGCGATATAATCGGCGTCTTGGGCCAAAGCCGGGCTGGTGGCGCCACGCAGGTGCGCAACAACAAACTGGAGTATTTCCGGATTCGCGGCACCTATAAGGCAATCATCAATAAAGCAAAAGCTGAGGTTCAACGACGGTTGTTTGGTTATTGTCGTAACGCTGACGCCACGGTAGTCCTCTGTTTTGCGGGAGGCGCCGTCTTCAATCGCCTTTTGCACCATTTTATCCACTGTCTCTTTAATCTTGGCTACTCCATCACCCCACTGGGTAATGAATAAAAGCGGCGGCTCGTTGGCCTCCTTGGTCTTCTCGTTAAGCACCACGGCCAGAGCGACCCTGCCTTGGGGCAATATTGCGGTTTCCAGAATGGTCCTGACAGCATCCTCGTCAATTTTCTTGATTTGTTCCTGACACTTGCTCTTAAAATCCTCGATGAAAGCCCCCATAGCCGGGTCTTTATAGAGCTTGTAGAAATTGGTTTTCTCAAATTGGGTGCGGAGCTGACTAAAGCTGCCAATATCAACAAGCACCACCGTGTCGGGTGGAACAAGCTTAGCGGTTTCGGGCAGGGTCTCGACCGCAAAAGCAACATAAGAGCACAAAAGCACAAGAGCATAAGAGCACAAGAAAATCAGTCCCGGGAGAATCTTCTGTTTTTTTCTGGGCGTCAGGTTCATCGTTTATTCCTTTCAGTAATTGGGCGTCTAAGATTTAATGTTTTGTGTCAGGCCTTATTATTGCTCCGATGTATCTTTTTTCTTTAGAAAATTGGGCTGTTCCTTATTGCGTCTTTTGTCCGGCTGGACGTATTTGTAGCCGGTGTTCGGGTTATCCCTGTCATATATAAAGGCATCACGGTTGTCGATAAAATGCTTGACATAATTGACCGGAATGGCGAAGCCGAGGCCGCCATAGAATATATACCCCATATTTGTGACGCCGATGACCTCGCCGGCGAGATTAAAAAGCGGCCCGCCGGAATTGCCCGGATTGATATCGGCGTTGGTCTGGATATAGACCAGGCCTTCAAAGGCCCTGTTCTTTGTGCTGATGACGCCGTTAGTGACGGTCCGCTCCAAACCCAGCGGGTTACCGATAGCAAAGACCTGCTCGCCCACTTCAAGGTGGTCGCTGTCGCCGAGAAAGGCAAATTTGACCTTCGTGTCACCGATGTCTTCGACCTTAAGCAATGCCAGGTCAACAAAGGGATTCATTGCCTCAATTTTGACCTTTTTGAACCTTTTTCTCTCAAAACCAATTGGTGTTTTTCTAAAAACAGTAATTTCAATCTTGGTTTCCCTTTCTATCACGTGATAGTTGGTAACCAGGAACCCTTCGTCATTTATGAAAAATCCCGAGCCCATTCCTGCCGGACTTGAGACCATAACGACCGCCTCCGAGAATGCTTCTACACATCTTTCGATAGTGGTCTTTTTGAGATTTGCCGTTCCATATAGCCGGCCAGCGGGCTGTTCGACCTTGCCTGCCGGTGTCGTTAAGTCATTTACATCGTTGACATCAACACCGTTCGCCTCGGCGACTTTGTCGCGCTCGTATCTTAGTATCTTTTCACGCGGAATGGTCAGCACCGTGATGCCGACATCGAGGTAAATATGCGCCTCCTTTTCGGCGAGTATATCGCCGGTCAGACGCTGGCCTTCTTTTAGAACGACCGTATCCGCATAGGAATTGCCGAGCACCCAAAAGCTGCAAAAAATCGCAACGGCGAGCGGCACAATATTGCGACATCTATATATCAACACACTACCAAACACTTAACACCATTAACCACTGTTTACATTTAATCGGGATTTCCAGAAAACAACGCTGTTCATTTTACTGTTTCGACATCCCTCACGCAAATGAAAATTACATCCTTTCCGATATACCCTCACCAAAATCGGCCTGGCTATTTGCAAGATACACGTTATAATTACAGCACTATTAAGCTCTTTTTGGGCTGAAACTGTCAAAAAAGCTCGAAATATACAGGAATTTTGGAATCGCAATCAAGGAGATTGCCAGGATGAAATGGTTTCTATCACAAATGCTGCCGGTTTTCGTTCTCGCTTCAACAGTATTATGCTGGAGCTGTTCAGCAGAACAGTCGCCGGCGGGTTCCCCATCCGGCAAGCCGACGTCTGATGCAAATCAACTTCAAGTTAAGACCGACAACAAAGAACAACCACAACGGAAACAACCCGATGCAAATGCGCCGGCCATTGAGCCGAATGTAGTCGCTAAAGTCGGCGAATATGTCATCACGCGACAGGAGCTCCAGAAACGACTAATGATGGAGCTTTATCCATATAATTATGAACAGTCCGGCCCTTTCGCTGCGGCACCTGAGGCAAAGACCGTGCTTACAAAAATGCTTGCGGAGAAGGCAATGATAATAGAAGGCCGCAAACAAAACCTTCTCGAAGACCCTTCGATACGCGACATCGTCAAACGATTCAGAGATAGAACGCTTGCGAACCTATTGCTGCAGACGCAACTGCAAAGTAAGCTAACAGTTACAGAATCAGAGATTGAAGAAAAGCTCAAAGCCGACCCCAAACTGAACCGTGCACAAGCCAAAACGCTGGCCGAGCGAACAAAGGCCAACCAGCTCTTAGACGGGTATTATAAGGACATTTATGCAAAGTTCCACGTTCAAAAGGTAACCGATAACTTTGCGAAAGCAGCCGAAATCCATCAGAGATTATTGCTTTCTCCGAAGATACCCCGCGATATGCCGTTTATCCGCATAAGTCAAATAGAAACGGACTTGACGGCGGAGGAGCGAGATTTGACTCTGGTAACGTTCGACGGCGGAAAGGTAACACTGAAGGACTGGCTCGATACACTTTGCGAAGTGGCTCCGCCTCGCCGGCCCACCGATTTGAATACGCCGGAGGGTGTCGAGCGGTTGTTAAATATTGCGCTAAGAATACCCATTCTTGTCAACGAGGCGAAGCTGCTCGGGCTTGACAAAGACCGGAACTTTGTAAAGCAGGTAAAGGACATTGAAGATTCGCATGTGCTTCAGAAAGTGCAGCTCGACAAATTTAAGGATATAAACGAGCCGACAAAAGAACAGATAATTGACTACTATAACAAGAATAAAGAATCATTCATAACGGACAGGACCATCAAGATAGACCAAATTTGGTGCCAGGACCTCAAAACAGCTCAGCAGACAAAAGCCCAGCTCGACGGCGGCAAAGATTTTGAGTCAGTCAAGCAATTATATTCGCTTGAGAAAACGGGCAAGCCCTTTGATACTTATATCGGCAGCGAAGGGATATTTTTCAAGGACTTGTGGAAGGGCGAGCCGAACCAAATATTGGGGCCATTAAAGGGCTTCTATAACGAGGGTATAAAGTGGCGTATCGTTAAGATATTAGAAAAGAAGCCCGGCGCCATAAAAGTGTATTCAGACGATATAAGCATCCGCGAAAGTGTCAAGTGGAGAATGATTAGCGAGCAAAGAAACGCCCTGCTGGAAAAATACGGCAAGGCGCTGCTTGAGAAATACAAATTTGAGATTTATGAAGATAAGATAAAGGATATTGACCCGTTGAATATACCGTAATTGCCAAAAACATGATACCGGTTTGTAAGCCACCAGTTAAATACCCACAGTTTTACTTCGGCGTTCCATAAGAATAGCATCTTTCCATACGCCGTTGATTTGGCCGATACGCTCTCTATAACCCACTTCGCGAAAACCACACGCCCTCTGCAGCGCCAGACTCGCCACATTCTCACGAAAAGTGCATCCTTGCAGGGTCCATATCCCTTCTGCCTCCGAGCATTCGATGACTGCTTGCAGTAGGGCTTGACCGATACCTTTACCTCTGGCCGATGCCTTTACATATAAGCTGACCTCGGCAACGCCCGAATAGCAACACCTACCCGAAACAGGACTGAGCGCAACCCATCCAACAACCTCGCCTCCGGCTCTGGCTACAAGCCGGCAATTTCGCAAATGTTTTTTGTCCCATTCCTCCCATTTTGGAACCATTCTCTCGAAAGTTGCATCACCTGTCTTGATGCCTTCCCGGTAGATAGCTTGAACTGCCGGCCAATCTTCCTTTTTCATTTCCTCTATGGTGAATTTCATAATGCCTCGCGCAGTCTGAAGGAGTCCGAAAGCATCATCTTTGCTATGGCAAGCTCAGGTTAAGAATTTCAAAATGATTTTCTTATAATACTCTACAGCTTTTTCCACGTCGCTAATTTCAATATATTCATCCGGCTTGTGGCAAAGTTCGGGCTTACCCGGCCCAAAGATTACGACCGGCGCACCGAGCGAGGCGAAATGAGGCCCATCGGTAGTAAAGCCGACGGCTTTCGTCTTTGTCACTCCAACAACAGAGCATAAATCCCGGACAAAATCGCAATTAGAATCTGTTTCGAGAGGCCCGACTTCTCGAATTACAGAGATGTCCGCATTAAATTGAGGGTTTTTCGCCCTTAATTTCGTGAAGATTTTCGTCAAAGCATTGATAATGTCCTGATGATTCTGCGAGGGTATAGTGCGAATGTCTATTCCGATGGAGCATTTATCCGGCACGACGTTGAGCGCCTGGCCGCCGGTAATGGTATTTATACTCATCGAGCAACCGCCCAGCCCCGCACCAATTGAGCTGCCTATGCTCCAGGATTTTGAGATTCCGAGACCAGACGCTCCCGAACGTTCAATGGGTGCGGGGTGCGGCTCAAAGGGAATTCTGAAATTGTCCAGCTCCACCAGAATATCTTTCATCAAGATTATCGCATTCACACCCAGTTGCGGCGAGGAGCTGTGAGCAGCCTTGCCTTTGGTTGTAATTTCAAGCCAGAGCATTCCGCGATGGGCCGTAACAATCTGGAAATCTGTCGGCTCGGGAATTATTACTCCGCCGACCTTTGCCAGCCCGCTGAGTTCGGCAATAAATCTTTTTGCACCACAGCTATCGGTTTCTTCGCCCGCAGCACCCAAAAAGATAATGTCGCCCTGCAAACTCACACCGGCCTCGACGGTCTGGCTGATAGCGGTGACGGCTGCTGCGATTCCGCCCTTCATATCTGCTGCCCCCCTACCATAAATTTTGCCGTTGCTTACCACGCCATCGAAGGGCGGATATTTCCAGTCCTCCTCACCAGGCCCTACAACATCAAGATGACAGGCAAATAAAAGAGCCGGCCTGGTATCTGCTGACCTTATGTGGGCAATAACATTGGCCCTAGACTGGCTCCAACTATCTATCCGGGCTTCTATTCCTGAGCGTTTGAACTCAGAAAGGACTACCTCGGCAGCCGACAGTTCGCCCTTTTGGGCCGTTGTTTGGGCTCGAACAAGTTTTATCAGTAAGTCCTTCATACGAAGCAATTATAAACCAACCGATATCAAATCTAAAGCGTTTACTACGTCATTCATAATTAAAACACACCTTGAACGCAGGTTTTTGAGACCAAAAGGGGGATTGAGGCAAAAAGAAAATAAAAGGCAAAAAATTTTTATTGCAGATTCGATTGTAGAGAACATATAATAAACGTTTTGAAATTTTGGACATCGCGCCAAGGAGTGTAAATGGGACCTGTATTGAATGGGTTGATAAGACTTCAAAGCGTTGAGAATCGTCTGCGAGCCGGAAAGGCAAAATTAACAAGGTGTAGAAGAAACGTAATCATCCAGGAAAACCATATTAGAAGTCTTCAAAA
>CAZKOQ010000024.1:0-18438 GCA_964554425.1 uncultured Pirellulales bacterium
CAGCAACTGGTTTATGTAATATAAAATATCCTGGGAGCGTTCGAGTGCAAAACTGGGGATAATGATGTTGCCGCCGGCCTTTTTTGTGGAATTAACTACTTGGGAGACACTTTTTTTTACGTCCTCGATATGTCCGTGAAGACGGTCGCCATAAGTGGACTCGACAAGGATGTAGTCTGCCTGGTCGAAGCAGGTGGGGTCGCGGACGATGGGTCTATTCGGTCGGCCAATGTCACCGGAAAATAGAACGGTTCGCTGCTGGCCGTTCAAACCAACTTTCATTTTTATTATCGAAGAGCCGAGTATATGGCCTGCGTCATAGAAAGTTGCTTCGAGAGAATCGCTGATACTGATGGGCTGGGTATACTTGACGGGAGAAAAGTAAGGGCAGCAGGTATCGGCATCAGCAGGAGTATAGAGCGGCACCTCAGGATAAGGGCCTTTTCGGCCTTCACGCTTGTGCCTTTTCCGCTTGAACTCGGCATCCTCTTGCTGCAAGTGAGCCGCATCCAAAAGTATTATCCGCGCAAGCTCCGCTGTCGCATCGGTGCAATAAACCTTGCCTTTGAACCCATCGCGGACGAGCTTCGGCAACAGCCCGCAGTGGTCCAGATGTGCGTGGGTCAAAAGGACGGCATCGATACTTTCGGGCGGCACCGGGAATGGGTCCCAGTTCCTTATCTTTAACTGTCTTTCCTGGTAAAGCCCGCAGTCCACCAAAATTCTGGTGTCATCGGCCTCCAACAAATGACAGGAACCTGTAACGTTTTGAGCAGCGCCGAGGAACTCCAACTTTGCCTGCATATTTTGCCTCACTATTTTAGCTGATGTAAAAATCGAGGACAGCTACGCTGAACATTGAGAAATACCGATAGCTGCTACTTTTTTGAAACCATATCAGTTTCCAGAGGTGATGTAGAATCTACGCCCCTTTTCAGTCTGGATGCTGGACAGCCGCATAGTCAGGTTGTATGAACCGTTCTTATTAAAGTATTCCTCCGATGCGTAGGGAACCTCGGAACCGTCCTTGCTCGGCTCGCCAAAGACGTATTTCACAGGATGGTCGTTCTTACATATCTCGGCCCAGTTCGGCTCCCATGAACCTGAGCCGGGCCAGAGAATCTCCATTTCACTGTAGTTCTTGGATGCACTTGCATCCCAGAAGGCTTTTGCAACTGCTTCCGGTGAGCCGGGCCACTCGCTTCGGGCTGCGATAATCTCCAGTGCCTGGGCTTCGGCATCTTCCCAGGTCTTCTTCCCCGTGGGTCGTTTAGAACACGACGCCAGAAGGACCACGGATGCAAGGCAAACCATAATAGTTATCAGAACTGGCATTCCGGTCGTTCTCTTAATCATTTGAAGTCTCCTATTCTTTATCGGTTTCCTAACTTACATGCGCCTTCACTAATCATCAGCCAGACACTGGTCCCGCTGTGGCATTTTCGACAAATTCTACACCGCAATAACGGAGAGGCCGGGATTCGAACCCGGGGTACGGGTTTATACCCATACGACGGTTTAGCAAACCGTTGCCTTCAGCCACTCGGCCACCTCTCCGAGCTATCATAACTGACCTAAACTGACCGTTTTATTTTTAGACAAATATTTACACCGCTTTTCATAAATCCGGATTCCCGCTTCCGCGGGAATGACAGTCAATATTAAGTGTATGGTCAAACAGTAGTCATCAAAGACTCTTGCTCACGCTTTGACGAATCCGGTCGAGTCAAAACGGTCAATTTAAGTAACTAATCTACACTTCACAATCCTGTATTGCAAGCAGATAACCGGCAAACTACATTTTTTAGTGAATGGTTATTGGTGAGTGGCGAGTGGTGATTAGTAATCGCTATGCCGGATTTACGTATTACGTCTGCAAAACCGTTGAATATCCCTCGCGACAATCTCCGCGATAATCTGCTCTTGCTCCGACAGGATTTGTGGCGGCTGCTCAACAATATGATGTGGTGATTGAGCCCCCATGTATCGGGGCTGCATAGATGGAGCTTCACCTTTTTTGCCTGGGGCTTTTCTTTTCTCCGCCACGGTTTTTCGCTGTTCAGCCAGAATCTTTTCGGCCAGGTCTAATTCAGGAATTTCGCCGACACGGCGATTGTCAACAGGGCTATCTAAAGGGCCGACTTTTGTATCGGAGGTCTTCACCGGAGGGTTAGACAACGGCTGGGCTTGTTTATTAAAAGGCGGAATCATATCACGGGCGCGGAGGACACCTTTCTTTCGCTGAAGGGCGCTGCCATTCGGTTGTTCATTGCTATCGGCTTTAGTCATAACATAACCTCATCAACCAAATGTCAGTATAACACAATCACCCCCGACAAATCAATCGCTCACCAGTCAAATAGAGCTACAGAGGACTATAAAGTTGCATCATAATCCTGCCAGAAACTGCTCTTGTCGCCTAATTTATCCTTCCATTTCAACAATTGGCTTCGCAGCCGATGGAAGTTTTCGGCGTAACGGCGGTTACCGGCGAGGTTGCTAATCTCCCAGGGGTCGGATTGCAGGTCGAAAAGCTGGGTCATTCGCTTGCCGTTGACGGAATACTCAATAAGCTTGTAACGCTCATTACGAATGCCCCGTTGGAAATCCTTGTATGCAAAAAAAAGTGCGTCACGCAGGTTACTCTTTTGCCCCCGAATAATTGTAACAAAACTTTGCCCCTCCACCGAATCAGGCACAGGCACACCGACCAGGTCGCAAAGTGTAGGATATATATCCAGCAGATAACAGAAACAGTTTCTTTTCTTATCTTTCGGGATGCCTGGGCCGGTAATAATCAGGGGCACGTGGACACTGTGCTCATAGATATTTTGCTTACCCATCAGACCGTGACGACCGAGGGCAAGGCCGTTGTCGGCGGCGAATATAACAATTGTATTCTGGGCGTATCCTGTCTCTTTTAATACGTCGAGAACTCGTCCAATCTGGGCATCGAGGTGGGTAATCATCGCGTAATAAGCAGCGATGTGCCTGCAGATTTCGTCAGGAGTTCGCGGCCAGGGAGCGATCGCCTCATCCCGCACCTTCAAATCGCCATTATCAAACGGGTGCTCAGCCATAAAACTTTTCGGCAGCACAACTTTAGCTGGAGCATACATATTCCCGTATTGCTTCGGCATCTTGCGCGGGTCGTGAGGCGCCGTGTAGGCAATATATAAAAAGAAAGGTTTCTCTTCTTTGTAATTCCTCAAAAAACTTATGGCCGCATCACTGAAAAGCTCGCTGGAGTGTTTGCCGGACTCGATGTATCTCTTATCGTTGGGATACTTACCGCCTGGGTCGAAGTCATAAACCGGAACATTGAACTGGTCGGTCATTCCGCCGAAGAAGATTTTTGCGCCATCCGAAAAACAGCGTGCGTATGTCGGCTGGTCCTGGTGCCATTTGCCGATGTGAAATGTCCTGTATCCGGCATTATAGAGAATGCGGGGCAACGTCATAAGCTCCGGCGGAATTACTCTACCCTGGCTTTGCAGGTGGAACAAAGTTCTGCCGCTTAGCAGCATTGCCCGGCTGGGAATACAGACCGCCCCGCTCATCGACCCCATAATGTAGGCGTTCGTGAAAGCAGTCCCATTTCGCACAAGTGAATCGAGGGTTGGCGTTATGATTTCTTCGTTGCCGAGGGAGTGAATTGTGTCGAACCGCATATCATCGGCAAAGAAAAAGACGATGTTCGGTCGATTTGTTCGTGCTCTTTGCACCTTACTTATCCCGGCGCAGCCGGGCATCGCTATTGATAGCCCCGTAGAGGCCGCTAAAGAGCCGACAGTTTTAATAAACTCTCTTCTGGTTTGGTTTCTCATTTGTCTCTGTGCCCTGCGTATCATAAGCGCTCCACATAGACAAAATACGCCCCACGCGATGAACCGCCGTCATCGCTGAACCAGGTTTGCAGACGGGTTTTGCCTGGCTTAAGAAAAACCTCAAACGCTACACCGTGTGCATCTTTTGGAATGGGCTTAGTTACATCCACATCTGCTATTTTCAGACGGGCTTTCGTTACAGTAATACTCTTGCCGCCGACAGCCGCAGCATTTATTGGTGCGCTCTCCTCAACAGGCCAACGTCGGAGCGTAAACCGGTATGTGTCATCTCGGTCAACCTCGACCACCCAGAAGCCATTGATTGCAGGACCCTGGCGAATCACGTTTTGGTCAGACGGCGCTACAGGACCGTGCCAATCGTGGCAGGTCAGCCGAACAGGATTTTCCACATCAGAACCAATGATTATCTCGCAGTATTCATCGAAACGTCTCGAGACGTCAGTCCACCATCGCTCGTAAGACTTGCGCAGGTTCTGGACAACCTCAGAATTTTTGCCCGCAATACTTGTGGTCTGGCCGGTATCGGCCTTGATGTCATAAAGTTCCGTGCCGTTAATCAGCCGCCAGCGCTCGGTCATAACAGCAATGTTGCGCCACTTTATCGGCTCATCGACTCTCTGCGAATGCACAAATAAAGTGCGGTCAGGCCACTTGCCTGTGTCGCCGGCAAGCAACGGCAACAAGCTGGTGCCATCGAACTGAATACCTTGCGGTTTATTCAGGCCGCATAGCTCAATTAGCGTAGGCAGCACGTCGATGTGTGCCGTCAATGTAGAAATGTCCCTTCCTCCGGCAAGCTCTCCCACAGGCCAACGAATAAAAAACGGCACACGGTGCCCGCCATCATAAACCGCTCCTTTCTTGCCTCGCATACCCGCATTGAAATCACCGGTCGATGAGCCGTTGTCGGTCATAAAAATAACAATCGTGTTCTCCTCCAGACCCAATCTCTTCAGGTGCTGCATCAACCGGCCTATATTTTCATCGATATTGGTTATCATACCGTAAAAGCGGGCACGGTCAGCCGGCTCACCCTTATCCTCAAACGGCTTACTGTATTTTTCAGAGACATTGAAGGGACTGTGGGGTGCGTTTGTAGCTAAGTAAACAAAGAACGGGCGGGTTTTATTGGCCTCGATGAATTCCATCGCATTGTCAAAAAAGACATCGGTGCAGTAGCCGGTGTATTTCTGCGGCTTGCCATTATGGAAGTAAGTATCGTCGAAGTAATCGTTGCCCCAAAAATCGGGCGTTTGGCCAACTCCGCCCCCACAGTGAACCAGCACTTCCTGGAAACCGCGGTCCTGAGGTCTAAACGGATAATTGTCGCCGAGGTGCCATTTACCGAATATACCTGTGCGATAACCGCTGGCCGAAAAGATGTTGGCCATTGTTATTTCGTCCCGCCGCAGTAGTGACCGGCCCATAACGGTATGCCAGACACCTGTCCTCGATGAATATCGCCCTGTCATTAGAGCCGAGCGTGTGGGTGAGCAGGTAGGGTCAACGTGAAAATTGTTCAGGCGGATACTCTGCGAATGCAGGCGGTCGAGGTTTGGCGTCTGCAAAACCTTGTTGCCGTGACAGGATAGGTCGCCATAGCCCTGGTCATCAGTTATCACAAGAACGACATTCGGGCGATTTTTCGCCGGCTTCGTTATCCGGGCCGCACCGGCACAACCTGTCAATATCGCCGGGGCCGGAATCGAAGCCGCTGCAAAACCAACTCTTTTAAGAAATTCTCTCCTTGTTTGAGCTTTCATAAAGGTCTCTTGGCGTCCGTTAAGTAAAGTGCAGCCAGCAAACCACTTCCATCAGGATTGCGGCGGGCCTATCGAAAATTGCGTAAAATCGCCCGGATTAAATTCTCTTATTAGCGAATGAATATCATCGACTGTAACAGCTTTTACAGCGTTCAAATCGTCCTCAATAGTTCGATACTGCTTCAAATATATCCAGTTAGAACCCAAATCAACAAGCCGGCCCATCGGCAGCTCATTCTTGATAACAAGCGCGCTCAATATTTTATTCTTCGCCTTTCGTAACTCATCCTCAGTTACCCCACCCTGCTGAAGATTACAGAATATATTGCTGACGGTATCTAAGATATTCGAGACATTTTCGCTTCTGCAGCAGATATAACTGTAGAACGCTCCTGTGCCGTCCATAGCCCCAAATTGCATCGTGGCTGTTTCCGCTATCGCCCTGTCAACAAGCTCCCAGAAAAACCGCGAGCCGACGTCATCGCCGATAATTGTGGCAAGAATGGATGCTGCGAACCTCCGCGGGTCCTCGGCCGCAACGCCAGCGCTCATCAGGGCTATGTGCTCACAGGCAAGATTCGCTTTTCCAATTCGTCCTTTCTTCTTACTGCCCGAATAATCTCTCAACTCTCGTGTGGCAGGCCGAACTTGCCATCGGCTGCATTGCTTCTGAACGAGCGAGCAGACCTCGTCCCAATCGTGATTGCCCGCGAAAGCCAGAACTATATTGTTTGGTGCATACCGGCACTGGAAATAATCCATCATCTGCGCGGACGTCAGATTAGTTATACTTTCCTCGCTGCCCAGGACGCTGTTGCCGCAGGGATGGGCGCCGAAGTGCAGCGCCCGGCATCTATCCATAACGTCAAAGCTCGGCATGTCCTTATACATCGCGATTTCTTCTTTGATTACGTTTTTCTCAAGAGAAAAATCTTCATCTCTAAGGGCCGGCTTCATCAACTCTATCCACAGCTCCGTAACCTCAGCCAGATATTCCGGAAGGACGGCTGCATAATAGACGGTATTTTCTTCGCTGGTGCCGGCGTTGAACTGGGCTCCCGTCCTGTCAAACGCCTCATTGACCTCAAACGCACTTAGCCGCTCCGTCCCCTTAAAGACCATATGCTCTAAGAAATGCGAGACGCCGTTTATCTGTGGATTCTCATCGCGGGAGCCGGTTCTGACAAAAAAACCGACCGCCGCTGATTTGGCCGACTTATTGATTTCGCCAATCACGCACAATCCATTTGCCAATGTCTCTTGTCGAAAATCCATAGTTCACTCTACCCCGTTAGAAAAGAAAGCCGTTTTTCTAACGGGGTCTATTTTATGGTCACTTCCTTCGGGCCAATCGTTACAACTGTAAAGTCCTCGAACTTGTTATTGCGCAGAAATGCCAGCACAGAGTCAACTGTCGTCTGCTCAATCTTCTCTTTAATTTCATCCAGAGTGCGGACCTTGCCAAGCATATAATAATCGCTTCCGATTGCGCCCGCCCTGCTGCTGGAGGATTCGCTTTGAAGAATAAGAGCGCTCTTTAATCCGACCTTGGCCCTGTGGAGCTCTTCCTCCGTGATTGCTTCACCGAGTAGATGGAATTGCTGGATTATCACATCGAGCGTTTCCTGGGCTTTCTCCGGCGTGGTGCCGGCATAGCAAGCTATGCCGGCGGCTTGCTTTAGGGCGTGGTAATTAGCCCCGATTGCATAACACAAGCCGCGCTTTTCCCTGACCTCAGTGAATAACCTGGCGCTCATTCCGCCTGAGAGAACCGATACCGCAACTCTGGCATTGTAGTAATCACTTTCGTCCGGCCTAACTGTTTTGGTCATAAGGCCGATATGCACCTGTGCTCCATCATTATGAATGTGCGCGTATTTTTCCGGCTTGGGTCCTAAAACAATAGCCGTAGGGGACACTTTCCCCGACACAGCACCAAAGCGACCCTCAATCTGCCGGCAGAGGGCTTCAAAGTCATATTTGCCCGCGACTGCAAATATGGTCTGCGAAAGATTAAAATGGCCCTTTACAATCTGCTCTGCTTTTCCTGCTGTCAGGGCCTCTAACTGGGGAATTTCTCCAACGATGCTGCGCCCCAGGGGATGCGGATAAAAAAACTCTCGCAGTTTGAGCATAACCTTGTGCCGGGGGTCGTCATCTATGGCACGCACCCCGTCGATTGCCAATTGTCTGGTCAAGTCAAACTGGTCGGGCTGCAAGCTGGGCGTAAGGACAATATCCGCATATAAGTCCAGTGCCTGTGATAAGTTGCTCGCTTCAAGGACAACTCCGATAGTTATATGCGAGCTGCTAACCGAGCCGGCACGGTGCAAACCGAGGCCATCAAGAGCGTCATTTAGCTGCCTGTTGTCTCGATTGCCGGCGCCTCTGAAGACCCAATCAGCAATGATATTTGCCGCACCGCAGCAGCCCTCCGGCAGCAATGCCGCCCCGGCTGGCAGCATAAATCCGTATGCGACCGATTGCACGTCTTCCATCGGCTCGCCGAGAAGAACCATCCCATTTTTCAAAATGTGTTTATCGAGTTTTTCTGCCATTGGTCTCTATGTCACAATCATATATAAAAGCAGGATAAATACTATCAAACAACCAGACAACTCTCAAGTGCGGTTCCTGCTCAATAGTCATAAACTACAACTCAGAGCAGCATTGCAGCGGCTGTGTCACTTTCGTAGCGTAACAATAAACGTATATGCGTTCTTATTGTGGGTGTCAAGGCAGCCAAACTTGGACCTTAAAAACCGGTCAATGTGAATGGTCTGAACTCTGGAGGCATATCGCTTAAATACCGCCTTCGTTACGGCAGTGCTAATCGCATTGTAGTGGTAGTTGCCAACGGGCTTAACAACGTGCTGCTTGCGGTCATACATATTAAAAAAACCGATGCAAAGCTTCAGGCGAGTAACACGACAAATCTCGGTAATTGCCGCCTCCATCGCATCGATGGACAAATGTTCAAATAAATCATTTACAAAACAATAATCGTAGGCGTTGTCCGGCGCATCAATCTCAATGACATTCCCTACCTCGAAGCGAGTTTTCGGAAACATATACTTGGCGTTAAGAATGTTTTTTTCACAGAGGTCAAAGCCCGTATAGTCAAGGAATCGAGCGATTCCAAAAGCGTCAATAAACCTGTAATCGTTAGCAGAGCCGCAGGCGGCTTCCAAAACTGAAATACGCTTTTGTTTCTGTTCAGCCAGCAACTCGCACCAGATTTTTTGAAAGGTTGCCAGGAGATACTCAGGGATAGTTCCGTCTATCGTCTCAGCCGCCGATAAGCTAAGAAAATCGCATATATAATTTGGCAAAATAAGGGTCTGAAAAGTCTTTAAGATATAGCGTGGAACCTCGATGGACTCGGCATTACGCCGCCCATCTAATAGCGCATCGAGCAGGTAGTGTAATTGATTTGGAGCGACGGATTTCTTCAGCAGCCCAAGCACCCAATTGGCCACAAGCGCAAATCGCAGCTCGTGCGGCATTAAATCATTAAATTGTCGGCCAAATAACGCCTTGATGAGGAAATGCCGGGTCAAGATGCTCTGGACGTTGATGCGAGGGTCTTCTACATCCTGCACCAGGTAATCTCGCAGCGTTTTTTGGTCGTGCCTCATCCACGCCCTGATTAGACTATTCGTTTCCTGTTTGAAACGCTCTTCCATTGCGTCTTCAATATTATCATTTTTGACTTTACATGCACAGCCCCATTTTTGCTGTTTTTCAGGATGGAAAAATATCGAGGCACCTGCCTATCCATTCTAGCGCAATGCTGATAAAATGTCCTCTCCTTTTACGAAACACGCGATACTTGCGATGCGGTGAAGCAGGAAACTGAGTGTCAATGAATGCCCAATTCTTCTATCTGTCTTATCAGGCGAAGATAGATGTTTATGGTTAGATAGCTCAACAGAATTGTCAAAGCAATAACAGCGGTTGTAGCCGCCAGCTTGGTAGTTACTTTATATCGCGGATTAAGCCATACGAGCGGCAGAGCAAGCGGGCCTAAACAAAGAATGGCAATTACGACAAAAGTTGTCGCAAAATACCACTTTGTTTTTGTAGGGACAGCCCCATTGATAAACTCTCCGCAAAAACGGCACTTCACCGCCTCATCCTGAATCTCTTCGGCACAAAAGGGACACTTCTTCATAAACGCCAAGCGGTTGGTAATACTCGACATGTCCCGCAATACACAATATCAATTATGCCACCGCGGAGGTCTGCTCGTCATACTCGCTGAAACGAACGCTTATCTTTTTACTGACGCCCTGCGTTTGCATAGTTATCCCCACCAGCTCATTCGCAACGCTCATCGTTCGCTTGGAGTGCGTAATTACAACAAACTGCGAATCTTTCTGGAATTCGCGCAGGAGCATATCAAATCGTTCATTGTTTGCCTCATCGAGGGCCGCGTCAACCTCATCTAAGAAGCAGAACGGCGACGGCTTTGTCTTGAAGACCGAAAACAACAGGGCAAGAGCGGTCAAGGATTTTTCGCCGCCGCTGAGCAGTGATATGCTCCTTGTCTCCTTGCCCGGCGGGCGGGCTATTACTTCTATCCCCGCTTCAAGAATGTCTTCGGAATCCTCAAGAACTACATCGGCCTTGCCGCCGCCGAACAGCTTGCGGAAGATTTCCTGGAAATGGGTTCGTATCTGCTCAAAAGTCTCCTGGAATCTGTCTCTACTTTGCTTATTGAGTCGGCTTATAAGCTGCTGCAGCTGGGCCCTGCTGCTATTTAGGTCTTCAACCTGTGTGCTCAAGAAGCTATGTCTCTTTTCGAGGTTTTCCTGTTCCTCTATGGCGTCCAAATTGACGTTTCCGAGCCGTTCGATTTTACCTCGAAGCTCAGCTATTTCTTCCCTGAGCTTGTCCCAATCAATTTCCTCACCCCTATAACCTTCGTAAGCCCCAGCCAAATCTATCTGTAATTCATCCTTCACTCTTGCAACCATATCCTGCTGCCTGACCTCCAGTTGGCCCAGCTCTATCCTAAGCTGACTAATTTGCTGCTCAAGCTGTTCGGTTTCGCCTCGTTTGAGCTTGATAAGCTGTTCTGTCTGCTTCTGCTCTTCGACGAGCTTTTCTATTTCCTTATGCAGCAGGTAACAATCCTGCTGGTTCTTTTCCTTGCCGACAAACAATTCGGAAACCGCCGCCTCACAGCCAAGAATATCGCTCTGCGTTTCGTCAAACTGCTTGCTGCAGTTTTGCATCTCTGCCTGTGCCGTTTCGATAGCGGTATGATTTTCCTGTATCTGGGCGCGGATGCTGGCAGTCAACTGGTTCAGTGCTTTGGTCTGCTCGGTAATCTGGCCCAAAGCGACTTTCAGGTCGGTGAGCGTATCCGTCAGCGATTGCTGACGCTCCCTTTGCCCGGCGAATTTGGCCTCAAGCTCCTGTATGCGGGCTGTCCGCTGCGCATTTACGGCCTCAAGCTCATCCAATTGCTGTTTGGACTGATATTCCCTTTGCACCGACATCGCTATCTGGTCTTCAAGAGAGCCCATCTCGGTTGCTATCAACGGCTCTTCTTCGTTGAGGCGCTTTATGTTCTGCTCTATCACGACAAGTTGAGAGTCAACCTGCATTTTTTGCGTGCTGGCCTCGTAGATAGCCGTCCGCAGGTCCTTGCGCAGCTTAGCAAGATGGGTCTGGGTCTGGCCGTTTTTCTCGATTTGGCTCTCAAGCCCCCCTACCTCAGATGTGATATTAGCGATGGTCTCCTGCAATTGGCGCAACCGGCTCTTTCGTGAAATCAGCCCCGTTGCCCTGCCGAGAGGCCCGAGTTTTATCAAGCCGTCGCCGCTTAAAAACTCGCCTTTCAACGTTACAAATTTGTAACCATCGCCAAGCTCGTCAGCGAGCTTTGCCGCTGCGTCAAGCGAGTCAACAAGGACCACCTTGCCAAGCAGCTTCCAGACAAGCGGGGCATATTTGCCGGAGTATGTTACAAACTCAGCGAGCCGGCCTTTAACATCAGGCAAACCGGACAAATCGGTCGCATCGACAAATGGCTCTATTTTATCAAGGCAGAGGAAATTGACTCTGCCATCGAGCTTTTCAATCAGCTCGTTATTCGATAGTAAGCCGGCAGCGGCGGCAATTACCAAAGTATCGGTCTGACCTTCAAGAGCGGCTTCAACGGCATTTGCATATTCGAGGTCGGCGGCAATAATATCGGCTAAGATTCCCTCGATACCCTCAAGCTTGATATTTCCGAGTGAGCGATTTTGTAGTATGCTTTTGACGCCCGCCTTAAGCCCTTCTAAACGATTTTCCATCTCCATCAGTATAGCCAGCTCGCCGCTAAGAGCACTTCGGGCCTCTTTACTATGGGCCAAGCGTTTACCGTCTGCCGCAATAAGCGACTCAATTTCCTCCGATTCCACTACTTTAGAGTCCAGGTTCTCCTGCAATTCATTGAGCACCTTTTCGATGTCACTTAGACGGGCCTTATGCTGCGCCTTTTCGGTAAGAAGTTTCTCAAGCTCCGCCTTAGCGGTTTCAGCACGGCCCGCAAGACGCTCCTTCTGACTTGACAGGTTATTGCGATAGACCGAAATACTCTGGATTTCATTATGGAGCTGGGCGGTCCTCCTGACTATGTCGATGATTCCGGATTTCTCGTCCTCCAGCTCCGCTTCGAGCGAGACACATTCGCCATTTATCTGCTGGATGGCCTTTTGAATCTCCTCGATAGAGCCGGTTTTTTCTTCAAGCATTTTCCGGCAGCCGGTCATCTCGTTTTCATACTGGGCCAGATTTGACGCAAAAAGATTTTTTTGCTCCAGCAGTTTCCCCATTTTCTGACGGGCAGATTCTCCCCTTTGCTGAAGCTCAGAGATTCTGGTTCGTAAAAACTCAATTCGCTGAAGCTGCTGTTCAATTTTGCTCTCAACTGATACAAGGGCGTTATTCGTCAGATTTAGCTTGTGTTCGCCCTCTATTATCTGCTCGCCCAGCCGGCTCATTTGAGCTTCCTGCGTCGCCTCAAAAGCGATCAGGCGCTCAAACTGGTCTTGTGCCTGGCTGAGGGCGGATGTTTTCTCAACTATCTGGGAGTGATTTTTTGCATACTCAACCAGAGAGTAGTTGACCTGGAGCTGCTTGAGACGCTGGGTGTATTCGAGGTAGTTTCGCGCCTTTCCCGCCTGGAGCTTGACGCTTCGAAGACTCTTGGCGACTTCGCCGAGAATATCTGCCAGACGCAGTAAATTTTGTTCTGTCTGTTCGAGCCGGCGGAGCGCCTCTTTTTTGTGGGCCTTGTATTTACTTATTCCGGCGGCTTCCTCAAAGATAACTCTTCTATCTATTTTCGATGCGCTTACCAATTGCTCAATCTGACCCTGCTCGAGAATCGAATAGGCCCGGGTGCCGATGCCCGTGTCCATAAACAATTCACGGACGTCCTTGAGCCGGCAGATTTTATTGTTCATCCGATATTCGCTTTCTCCGCTCTTGAAAATTCTCCGCGAAACTTGAATTTCATCGGTATCTATCGGCAACTGGCGTGTCCCCGTCCCGTTGGTATTTGATATACATAAGCTTACCTGTGCCGTGCCGAGCGGTTTTCGGCTGCCGCTTCCGCTAAATATCACGTCTGCCATCTGGTCGCTTCTCAGACTCTTGACGCTCTGTTCGCCGAGCACCCATTTGACCGCATCGACGACATTGCTCTTGCCGCAGCCGTTTGGGCCTACAATCGCGGTTACAGACGAACCGAAAACAAATTCTGTCTTATCAGCAAAACTTTTGAATCCATCGAGGATGATTTTGTTAAGTCTCATATTATCGCTCTGCTTTCAATAAAAATAATGGCTGCTGCGCAATCAGCGCAGGCCAACAGTAATACTTGTTATCGGCCGATGGTTTGTCATTTCTTGATAGTAGTGTCGATTTTTGGCAGGGGTCCGGCAAGAAACTGTGCCCTTACAGCGCCTTTGTCACTGAGCTGTTTGAGAAGGGCTATCATTTCAGCATAGGATACCCCTAAGCCGCCGCGGCGGGTCTCCTCACTACTTCGGGCGGGCTCCTCGCAAAGTTTTCGAATTATATCGGCAAGCTCAAATGAGCTTCTGGCCTGAGCTACAACACCGGGACGCTTCGGGTGCTTACGTGCTAAAGTTACATATTTTTGACCGGTCGGAGCATTGATTATTATGCCGCCATCGGATGACTGCACAAAAATATTGTCACGACAATAGATAGGCGCACCAAATAGCACAATCCTGGGCTGGCCGCTTCGAGAGACGAAAATTACTCTGTGGCCGGTCTGCGAAACCTGTTCCAGATAGAAACTACGCCCGATGAATTCTCGTTTGAGGGCGACATCATCGAGCTTGCGCAACTGCTCGTATGCAGCCAGACATACCTGGAAGTCCCGGTCGAGCAATAATTTGCGTGAGACAACAGCAGCGTCAACGCGAGCTGCACCGAGTGTGATTGCCTCCAATGCCTCAACTCTGTATGGAGAGCCGGTATCAAAGGCCATTTGCTGCAGGACATTGAGGCCGGCGTTATTGCTCAGATTGAGCATACACCGTGCCGCCCGCAGCCGAACCTGCTGGTCGGTTGAATTCAGCAGCACATTGAGCATACCAATGCTGTCGGTCCCAATGGCCTCAAGCGCTATTTCACTTGCCTCTTTATCCTGCGAAGTATCAAGCAATCTTGCAAATGTGCTCACTCTCTTTTCGGTAACTTCTGGTGTGTAAGTAAGATATGTTGACCTAACCAAAGAAGCGAATCTTTCCCTTTGCTCTTTATATCTGTCCGGGACTATTACTTCGATTCGACTTGGTGAAACAGCTTTGGCCACTCCGTCGCCGAAAAGTCCGTTCAAACGATTGCGAATGTCACTTGTAACTCTGTAATCCGGCTCGCGAAGGACCAGACCAATGTTGAAGTTATCCAGGACCCTTCCACCGGCTAAAATGAATCCTGCTTTTTTGTCCGGCTGAGAATCTCCGACTGTATCTATAAAGACCGGCCCTTCTACGTCAGCTATAGCCCTTGCATTCAGCCCCAGCCCAACTGCCTTAAGCTCAGCCGTGTAAAGCCACCCACCTTCAAGAGAGGTCGTGCTCGTTCCCTGTAGTGCGGTTACTTGGACATCAAAAAACTGGTCCTTCGAAGGTATCAGCGGCAGAATCCCCTGTATCAGCACCACCGCGGTGTCGTGGCTGTCGATGAGCTTATTTACATCTATCTTTTGTCCGGACAACTGCGACAGAATATACCGCGTAAGATAAGCCCTGACCTGGGGCGGACACTGCGATGACCCTGTTCCGTTAAGATTGCCTGCCAGACCATAGCCCTCGACTACGATTGAGCCGGGAATAAGCACTTCAGCCAATGAGCCGATGGCAGGCCCCAGTTCCGGCGGGGAGGTAAATTGTTTCTGCCCCTTGCCAACGCTCCCCTGCTGCTGGCAGCCACAAACAAAAGATAGCAAAAGTAAGGCAGCGCCCCAACACACTTTTTGTTTGATAGCATCCATATAGTTTGACTCCGCTCACTATAAAAGACAAGACACCTAAAAAGGACTGATTTAACCGCTATAAACTGCCAAAATACTACGCCATCAAACCACTTCCGTCAAGCCCACAGCGGATTTTCTGACAAAAATTGGCTTTCCCTTAGAATTGCTATCTTTGTAAATGGTATGGAGTTAGCAAATATAACGGTCAACACGGCTCAGGATTAGAAAACTTATGTTTGGACAGTTAAATGGCTTGTTTCTACGGGATTATACTGCCCAGATTAACACATTCAAAACCGGCTTTACAGCGTCAAAACAGAGCTTCTGTGGCCTGATTTTTACTTGTATTTAGACACTTGGTGATGCAGGAAAATGCAGAAAAATTGATGTAAGTGAATTAAAAATAAGAGGTTAAGTTCAAAATAGAAAAAATGCGGAAATTAGCACTTTTTTGCACTTTTTGAATGGTTTTTGACAGAAATTGACAGGAAATTAGCAGAAATGCGCGCGTTTTGAGCCCAAAATTGACCACCCTCAAAATCAGGGCAAAAATGAGGGTCGAAAAGTCAAGGGCAAAACGCGAAATTTTTTGAAAAATATTGCCACCAAGACACAAAGGCACGAAGAAAAATAGATAATTGGTTAATTGGTGATTGGTGAGTTGTGAGTGGTGATTTGTGACCAGTGGCTTGTGAAACATGCCAGGAGAAGTTTTTTTCAAAAATTTGTCACTTTTTATTTGACGCCAGGAAGAAAGGGTGTAGAATTCACAATTAGCGAGCTATTGATTTGTGAGATATGCAGCTTGGCGAGTGAGCAACGCATCAGAAGCGAGAACTGAAAAGTAAGGACGTTGTTTGCAATAAAGGAGCCAGAACCAATGTGCAAGAATTTTTCCCTTTTCCTTAGCGTGATTATTTCCCTGTTCTTTCTTTCTGCGACAAGCCGTGTCTTTGCAGATGCCGCGACACAACTTCAGCAGGCGGAGGAATATCTGAAGAATAAGCAGTATGAGCAGGCAGAGCAAGTCTATAAACAAATCATAGCAGAGAATCCCGGCACCAATGATGCCTTACAGGCACAAGAGAAGCTTACCTGCCTATATGTAACGCAGGGTAAAGAGCCGGAAGCACAGGCAGGTTTGCAGAAATTGCTTACAGACTTCTCGCAATATAACGGCGTAACTACGGCAGTTACGCACGTGGCGGATGAATACCGTAATCTCGGAAGGAATCAAAGGGCAATAGAAATCTACCAGCAGGTAGTTTCAAAATGGCCAGGTGATGAGCATGCGATGTGGTCACAGATGGGGATTGCGATTTCAAACGCATCTATCGGAAACGACAGTGCTGCGGAAGCTGCTTATGCAAAATTATGTGCCGATTACTCCGGTCAGCAACATATATCGCGAGCGGTTTGTTTGGTAGCAGATAACTATCGCAGATTAGGGAAGCACAAAAAGGCACAGGATATTTATCGATACGCTCTCGGTCTGCCTTCGGCAAAGCCAGATGCGGAATTTACGCTTTGGTCACAGATGGGTCTGGCGATTTCGAGTCTCAATCTTGGCGATGAGGTTGCCGCCTCGCAGGCCATCGAGAAATTGCGAGTAGATTTTGCCAAAGATAATCGCATACCCATAGCGATTTGTCTGATAGCAGATGAATATCGGAAATTTGGAAGACACAACGAGGCATGTGAATTGTATCAATATGTCGTTGGTAATCACCCAAACGCTGAGCATGCTTTGTGGTCGCAGATGGGACTGGCGATTTCAAATATCTGCCTTGGCGATGAGGATGCTGCTCAAAAAGCCGTTGACAGGTTGCGTGCTGATTTTGGCAAGCATCCAGATTTGCCGGAAGCTCTTTATACGATTGCAGGGGGATATTCGAATGCAAAGAAATTTAAAGGGGCGGAAGATGTTTATAAACAATTAATAGAAATGTTTCCTGATAGCCCTTATGCCGAAAAGGCACGATTCCGGGCCCCTAAGATTCATATCTTCTATCTGATTGCATCAGGCAAATTCGATGAAGTACAAGCCGCGATTGACAAATTCGTTGCTGATTTTCTTGACAATCCGGATGTGCCGGGAATTATCTACTGGTTCGCAAAAGAATTGGAATTGTCAAAAGAATACGAAAAAGCAAAAAGCGTCTATCAGCAAGTAGCTTTTGATTATCCAGATAATCCACATTCTATTAAGGCGCAGTTGGGTGCCTCAAAGATAGATGCCCTGCTTTTTATAGAGTCCGAACAAGACACGGCAGCCCAGAAAACGCTCGATAATCTAATTGCCAATTTCCGTGACAACCCTGACCTGCCTGAGGTGATATTGCTGATTGGCGAGGAGTATTTTAACAAAGCTCTTAACGGTAAGGGCAAGCCGAACCTGCCTGAGGCCAAACCCGAAGAATATTACCGAAAAGCTCTGGCTGTATGGGAAAGAATAGTAACAGAATTACCTAAATCTGCTATAACTCCGGAGGCTTACTTTTTTTCAACTCGTTGTTATCATCTGCTGGGCGAATATGAAAAAGCCATTGGGTGCTGTAAGATAATAGTTGATAACTGGCCTCACTATCAGTATGCTGGGGACGCCCAATTCTTAATAGGCGAATGCTATGAGCATCTGTGTCAGAATGGCAATATTTCTGAAAACGAGGCGAATCAGAAAATCATAAAGGTCTATTCGGGATTGGTTGATACTTATCCAGATTTTGCGAAACTGGATGAAGTCCTTTTGAAGCTGGGCTGGCTGACGCTGAAAGGGGGTGATTTCACAGCAGCCGAAGAGTTTTTTGCCCGCGCTTTAGAAAGATTTCCGGAAGGTTATAAGCCCAAAGACGCTCTTTACGCCCTGGCAAGAATCTATCAAAAAAATGGGAAATACACAAAGGCAGAACAGGCCTATACCAAACTGCTGGAATACGTAGAGCCAGATAGTCCGGAGGCTAAAAAGGTTATTGCTATGATTGCTCAAGTAAAACAATTACAGAATTAGAACAAGGAGATAGACAATGCGAATCCTGAAAAGATTGAACTGTCAGGTAATTATTATCGGGGTCTTGGCGGTTGCGATTGTTGCTGATGCCTACCTGCCACGTGAAATAAGTGGTGAAAACACAATAGGTGGTTGCAAGAAGTGTTGGTCCCAGGGAACCCGCACGTGCGCGTCTTTAGAAGGCAGAGAATGCACACGCATACGCTCAATGTGTCTAGGGAGTGGTTCGGCTACATGCTACCCACAGAAAGAAGAGCCTAGTGCTCTGTTACTCATAAAACGATGAACAAGAGAAGGCCTTCTTGCCGATAA